>CACXCH010000109.1 GCA_902766085.1 uncultured Eubacteriales bacterium | reverse complement strand
TTGTTTTTGTTTTGGTAGTACAAAATAACTACCGCAATTATTGGTTTCTCAAAAGATTTGTTGTTTACTTTTCAATGTACTTTTTGTTCTTGTTCACGCTTTCGCCGTGAACGTTTTATATTATATACTACCCTAATTGTATTGTCAATAGTTTTTTTAATTTTTTTGTTTTTTTAGGGTAAAAAATAAAAAATTAGTTTTTTATGTCGAATTCTTAAGTTGCTCTCAAACTAATTTCCTTAGTACGTATTTATTCTAGCATTTTTTTATCATCTCGTCAAGTGGTTTTTTAAAAGTTTTTTATTTTTTTCTAGCTTTAGTCGTACAAGTTGCATTTACTTTACAGAATTGCACTTAATTTTTCACTTGACGTTTTTTTCTAGCTTTTCATCTTGCATTTACTTTGTAGAAAAACAGTAAAGCTTTTTTATTCATAGTCGCTTAGTATTTGCTCTAGTTCTTCATTGCTGTTGGCCTCTATTCCATTTTCTAATAAGTCCACATCTTCCTTTGGCAAATATTTAGTTGAGACGTCTGTTTGGCTTTTTAGTGTTTCTGTTCCGTCATCATTTTTAGAAAATACAGCTATTACCCCATCTTTTTGTTTTACAACATAGTGGCTGTCGCAAATTTTGTCTACTTGTTTATATAGTTTAATTTCATTTGATGAAAATTCTTTCACTTCATATTGATTGTATTTGTTTTCTATTTCTTGCTTTGTTTTATTTACATCTTCTTTTTGTATTTCTTGCTTAGATATTATTGTGTGACCACATTTTTTGTAATATGTTTCAAATATAATTGTAGCATTAGGCGATGTCTTTTCTACATTTGCAACTGTTGATAATGATGCTTCATTTTGATTTAGTGAATTTAAAATTTGTGCATCTTTAAGTATTGCCTTTTCACTTTTAGAGTTTTCATAAATGTGTACTACAATTCCCATTGCAACTCCCATTATACACGTTGCAAGTATTAAAAAAAATATTTCTACTTTATTCATAAATAATCACCTCATTTTTCTTTAAGGTAATTATTTCCAAGTCATATTTTTTTATTCAGCATTGTTAAAACTGCATTATGTTTATAAGCCAGTGTCTGAAACACTGGCTTTAAAGTTCATCATTCATAAGTGTACCATAATCCTTGCTTTTTCAAATTTGCTATATTTTGGTTGTGTTCTTCTATGGTTTTTGCAAAATATATTTTTCCATTTTTATCTGCAACAAAATACAAATAATCTGTTGTTTCAGGATATAAAGCTGCTTTTATTGAGCTTGCACTGACAGATGCAATTGGTCCTACTGGTAGTTTTCCGTTCATATTAGGTCCTCTTGTATTATATGGATTTGAGGTATTTAAGTCTTTAGATGTTAAGTTTCTTTCTGACATATCAACTTTTATTGCATAGTATGTTGTTACGTCACTCCCTATTGACATATTTTTGTTTAATCTATTGTAAATTACGCTTGAAACTTTAGCTTTGTCATCGTCATTGCTAGATTCAAGTTCAATAATTGATGCTACTGTTAATATTTTATGTACAGAGATTGATGAATTTTGTATTTCTTCCTTATATGGGTTTAGTTGTTTTTCCATTTCGTCAAGCATCTTTCCAAATATATCTTCTACCGTAGCTTTCTTTTCAAAGTTATATGTGTCTGGAAATAGGTATCCTTCTAGAGAATAGTAAATATTTTCGTTTTTAATTTCATCTGTAATAAACCAATATTTCTCAATAAGCTTATCTAAATATTCTTCATCAGAAAGTTTTTCAAAAACGTCTTCTTCAGTATTAGACGTTTTTTCCGCAATTTTTGATGCAATCCATCTCATGTTTTTCCCTTCTATGAATGTAATATTTATGGTGGAATTTTTTGGTCCTTCATTAAGTTTATTCACTAAAGACTCAGCATTCATATTTTTATTTAATTCATACTCACCTGCTTTAACATTATTTATTTTATTAATCTTTGTATATAATTTAAAAACTTTTTCATTTTTTATTAGTCCATTTTCATTTAAAAGGTCAATAATTTCTGAAACATTCATTCCTTCTTCTATAGTTATATCAACAGCTTCGCTTTCTTTTGAAACTGCCTGTAGACTTAACTTATAGTATAAAAAACATCCAGCAATTGCAACTATTATTGCAATTACAATAGATAAAATAATTATTAAAACTCTCTTATGTTTTACCATTTATTTTCTTTTCCTCCTGATTACGGTTGTCCTTTTATTCATATCAACTATACTAGCACACTTTATTTTAATTTTCAACACTATTGTTTAGTTTTGTTTTTATTGTTATTTTTCCTGAACTGTTTATTTTTGCATATATTTCGCCCATTAAATCTGTTCTATAAATTTTAACACTTCTATTTTTAAGCTTTGTTATCGTTTCATTATTAGGATGCTTAAATTTATTGTTTAAACCCACGCCGATTAATGCAATTTTCGGTTTTACTAAGTCTAAAAAATCTTCTGTTGAAGACGTTTTAGAACCATGATGAGGGACTTTTAATATGTCTGATTCTAATATATTGGTTGTTTTATAAAACTTTATAATTTCATTTTCCGCTTCTTTTTCAATATCTCCTGTAAATAATATTGAGAATTTATAAAAAATTATTTTGCATACTATTGCATTATTGTTCATTGGATTTTCTTGAATCATATCTTTTGTATTAGAGCTTGCCGGATTTAATATTAAAATTTTAATTTTTCCAATTTTTATGTTATCTCCTCTTTTTACATAGTATACTTTTATATTCTTTTCCTTTGTTAGTTTTAAAAATTCATAATATAGTTTTGATTCTTCGACTTGTTTACAAATAATTGCATTTTTTATTTTAAAGTTTTTTAGTAAATACATAAATCCCTGGCAGTGGTCAGCGTCAAAATGTGAAATCATAATATAGTCTAAACATTTTATTTTCTTGCTTAAAAGACTTCTCATTAGAACATTTTTTCCGATGTCATAATTTGAATTATCTTCACTTCCTCCGCTATCAATCATTAAATTAATATTTTTATATCTTATTAAGCAGCAATCGCCTTGTCCAACATCAATAAAGTTTATATACATATTGTTGTTGTCAAAAGATATGAAATTTATATTTGAAATAATTTGAATAGATATTAAAATGGCAATTATCTTTTTAGTCATTTGTTTATTAGAGTTTTGCTTTTTTATTGTTTGTTTATCTGTATTAGTGCTCTTGTGTTTTCTCGTCTTCGTTATTTTTATAGCCCAGAAGGTTACAATGATATAATATATGATTATGGAAATTAATGATGGAGATGCAATGTTAGCTCTTAAAAATGTTAGTTTTGAAAAAAATTCAGCTGATTTTGTTAGTATTGAAATTAGAATATTTAGAACTAAATAAATCACTTTTATTCTACATATTGTGGATAAATATCCTAATATGATTATTGGTCCTAGTATCAATGATGCTATCAAATTTGAAAATATAAATGATAGTGACAGTGTATTGAAATAGTAAGCCATTATTGGAATCAAAATTATATTTGCAGATAGTGTTACGCTCGTTATTTTAAGTTTTGTTTTTGTAAAAATTTCGTTGTAAAATAGTACAATTCCTATTACCCCTGAATAAGATAGGATGAATCCGATATCAAATATTACATAAAGATTAAAAATCATTTGAAGTAAGATTGAAAAACACAGTGTAGTATAAAAGTCATTTTTTCTTTTTAGCATACTTGCAATTATTGGCAATATGCACATTATACCGGCTCTTAGCACAGATGGGGACATTCCGGTTAAAATCATAAAAAAAGCCATTGCTAATATTGTTAATACTTGTGACAATCTTTTATTTTTTAGTTGTTTTGTTAATATTGATAGGCCGATAATTACATAAGATAAGTGTGCTCCTGAAATTGCTAATATATGACTAAGACTTGCATTTCTAAAATTTTCAATTGTTCCTTCATCTATATTTGATTTGTCCCCAATCGTTAGTCCTGTAAGTAATGACGCGTTTTCCTGTGATAGATTTTTTTGGTATGTTTTTGAAATTTCATCTCTTATTAGGTTAAAAATTTTTAATATTTTTATACTCAGATCTTTTGATTCTTTCATCTTTTTTATGGAACTAGCTTTATATGTGCCTCTTATATTTTTTGATCTTAAATATATATTATAGTCAAACCCATTAAAGTTTCTTTGTTCACTTGGCTTATTAAAAGAAGCATTAACATTTACAATATCGCCTATTTTGAATTTTTCATTATTCTTTTTAACATATAGAAAAAACTTTTTGTTTTTCTTTTTTACAGTATACACGTCATAATAGCTCTTCTCTGTGTAATTACTAATTATTGTTGCGTTAAAATATTGCTCATTCTCATTCTCGTATTTTAAAGGGATTATACCTAATTTGTATAATCCCAAAACAATAATCATTAAAGTTATCGTAATGGTGCAAATGTATCTCATAAAATCTCTTTTCTAAAAGTGTTTGCCCCATTAAATCACTTATTAATAATATTCTGTTAATAATAAATCTTTAGTTTTTATTAATTTTTCTTTAATATTATATCTCGTTTTTAATAATTTTGTGGTACTGTTACAATTTGATTTTGTAACAAACTTTTATTTATCCATCCGCTCTGTGATGATGTTTGAATATATGCCCATTTTCCATTTACAGAGATAAGCAATACTTCTGTTCCTGAAGCTAATTCTCCGAGTTTTGTTGAGTTTAATAATGGTAGCACATAAAGTGTGGCTTTTGATGTTAGAATAGTTGTATTTGCTTTATTTATTGTTTCCTCACTCCAAGCTTCAGTGGTACTAGTTGTGTTTGAATCAGTATTTGTTTCAGTGTCTGAATCATCATTAGCCGTATTCGAATTATTTACACTATTAGTTGTGCTATTTGTTGAGTTTGAATTAGCTGATGAATTTACATTTTCTGATGTTTTATTACTTGATGAACTTGAGCTTTCTGATGTTTTATTAGCGCTTGATGTGTTTGAGCTTTCTGATGTTTTATTAGCGCTTGATGTGCTTGAGCTTTCTGATGTTTTGTTAGAGCTTGATGTGTTTGAATTTGTTGAAGTTTTATTTGTATTTGATGAGTTTGTTGAATTTGATGTTGTTGAACTATTTGTTTGTACATATTCTTTACTTAAGTATCCTGTTTGGTCTCCTACAGAAACTTTATAAAAATCACCCTCAGTAGAAAGTATATTTACCTTTGTTCCTTTATTTAAGACATCAATCGCCGTAGAATTTGTAGAAGCCTTGCTTCTTAAGCGTAAATTGTCGCCTGTTACTGTACCAGTACTTGCGGCTAGGCAAACCCCTGCAAGCATAATCATTGCAATAATTGCTATTATTGAAGAAATTATTTTTTTCATTTATGATTCCTCCGCTTAACTTTAGCCAAAGTATATAATGAATTTAGCAAAAAGTCAATATTATGTATTGACTTTTTGGTCGATGTGTTAAAAGTCAATGGTTTTTAATTTCCTATACATAAAAATTGGCTTTCAGGGTAATTCCCCGAAAGCCTTTTTAGATATTTGTTATTATTCTAATATATCTGCAACAACTCCAGAACCTACTGTACGTCCACCTTCACGAATAGCGAATCTTAATCCTTTCTCAATAGCAATTGGAGTGATTAATTCGATTGTCATGCTTGTGTTATCACCTG
>CACXCH010000108.1 GCA_902766085.1 uncultured Eubacteriales bacterium | reverse complement strand
GTATATGTCATATAAATTGAGAATGCTTGGAAAAGAAGCAAACATATACGAAGATGCATTTGAAAAACAGGTAGAAAAAACAGGAACTACAATTGAAAAGGCAATTAATAGAGAACACTTTGATATTGCTTTAAAAACACTTTCAATGAAAAATTCCATTACGTCCATAAAAACAACTTTAAGAATGGACACAATTTCTGTTTTTGAAGCGGTTAATGTTGTAGAAAAAATTTTAAATACAGATCCAGCAGACGTGTACAGAAAAATGGACTATTCTAGTAAGGCATACTATAGATCTAAAATATTAGAAATTTCTCAAAAAACAAAAATATCAGAAATTTTTATTGCAAATAAAATTATTGAACTATGTAAAAGAAATAGTAAAACGACTAATCAAACAAATTTAAAGAAATCCCATGTTGGATATTACCTAATTGACAAGGGACAAGAAGAATTAATGGCATCAATTGGAAAAAAGAGACCAACAACTAAAACACCTGATGAAAAAATAAAAATTTATATTGTGACTCAAATAATATTTACAATAACATTAACAATTATTTTATCACTAAAAATAAAATTATTTTCCTTACTTCTTGTAATACCAATACTAAATGTTTTTAACCAAATATCAAGCTATATATTAAGCAAAATTGTAAAACCTAAATTAATTCCAAAGGTCGAACTAGAAAAAGGAATTCCAGATAATTTAAAAACGGTTTGTATTATGCCAGTTATGCTGGACGATGAAAAAAAGGTTGATAAAGCTTTTAAAAAACTTGAGGTTTATTATTTAGCAAACAAGAGTGAGAACTTGTACTTCACTCTATTAGGAGATTGCAAACAATCAATTCACCAAAAAGTAAAACAAGACAAACAAATATCAGACGAAGGGATAAAAAAAGCAAACGAACTAAACAAAAAATATGGTGAAAAGTTTTTCTTTATTTATAGAAAAAGAATCTGGAACGATTCTGAGCAAAAATATATAGGATGGGAGAGAAAAAGAGGAGCAATTACCGAATTTAACGAATTTTTGCTAAATAACAAAGATAATTTTGAAATCAATACTTGCAAAGATTTTTTCATCAAAAACAAAATTAAGTATGTAATAACAATAGATGAGGACACAAATTTAATACTGGATTCTGCTAAAAAATTAATTGGAACAATGGCACATATTTTAAATACTCCAGAGATTAACAAAGTAAAAGAAAGAGTAGAATCAGGCTTTGGAATAATTCAGCCAAGAATTGAACTCGATATGGAAGACGCTAGAAAAAACAAATTCACTAAAATATTTACTGAATGTCAAGGACTCGATATTTACACAAATACTATTTCTAATTTTTATCAAGATAATTTTGGCGAAGGAATTTATACTGGAAAAGGAATTTATGATGTAGAAGTATTTAACAAAGTCCTTAAAGATCAAATCCCAGAAAACAAAGTTCTTAGCCACGACTTGCTTGAAGGAAGTTTTCTAAGAACCGGTTATGCATCTGATATTGAATTAATAGACTCTTTTCCAAGTAACTACTGTGCATATAAAAAAAGAAAACACAGATGGATAAGAGGAGATATGCAAATATTCTCCTATGTAAAAAGCAATCTTAATTTACTCTCAAAATATAAAATAACTGATAATGTAATTAGAAACTTCAACGAAATTTTTATAATGATTTCATTAATACTTGGTCTTATTCTACAAAATAGTTGTTTAACTTTTTTTACAATTTTAGTTTTTGCTTCTCCATATATTTTAAAATTAATAGATAATATCAAACTTTCAAACTTAGAAGTAAAAAAGACAAAAACTTTTGCAAAGCAATACTCAAATATAGAAATAATATTTTCAAAGTTTTTTATAAACTTAATAACTTTGTTAGACACCGCATTTCTAGAAATAGATGCAATTGTTAGATCAATATATAGAATGAAAATATCGCATCAAAAACTTTTAGAGTGGACTACATCAACTGAGGAAGAAAACAAAAAAAGTAGCTTGAAATCTTACTTTATAAATATGAAATGGCAAGTGATAGTATCTGCAATACTGCTATGCTTCATATTACTTCTAAATGTACCTACTACTTTTGAAAAATCTTCTACCTACTGGCTTTTAGGGACTCATATTAAGGTAAATCCTATTACTATTACAGGATCTATTATATGCTGGGTGATAGATATAATTATTGCAATTTCATGGATTATTGCACCGATTATAATGTACAAATTGTGTAAGAACGATTACCAAAGAAGAGAAGTCAGCATTTTACAACAAAAAGAATTATTAAGTATTGCAAAAACAACATGGAAATTTTTCAAAGACAATATGGTAAATTTCTTGCCAATTGACAATTTTCAAGAGGACAGAAAAGAAAAAAGAGCATATCACACATCTCCAACAAATATTGGATATTTGCTAATGGCTGTAATTTCAAGTTATGATTTAAAATTCGAAACAAAAGAAGATACAATAAATTTAATAAAGAACATAATATCTTCTATTGAAAAACTAGAAAAATGGAATGGGCATTTATATAACTGGTACGATATTCAAACTATGAAACCAATTATTCCTTTAGATGTATCATCAGTTGATAGTGGCAATTTTGTTGGCTATTTAATAACAACCAAAGAATTTCTAATAGAGCAAAATGCAGATAAAAGTTTAATTAATGAAATTAATAATTTAATAGCTAAAACAGATTTTTCAAAATTATATGATAAAAATATGGGGCTATTTTCAATAGGATTCAGTGTAAGCCAAAACAAACTATACGATTCATATTATGACTTATTAGCTTCAGAGGCAAGACAAGCAAGCATTATAGCTATTGCAAAAAAGGACATTCCATCAAAAAACTGGAAGAATTTAGGAAGAACGCTTACTAAAATTCAAGGACATAAAGGACTATTATCTTGGGGTGGAACAGCATTTGAATACTTGATGCCTAATATAAACATTAAAAGTTATGAATTAAGTTTGTTGGATGAATCGTGTAAACTCTTAATATTAAGCCAACAACAATATGCCAAAAAGATGAGCATCCCTTGGGGAATGTCAGAAGCATCTTTTGGACAAAAGGACTTAAAAGGAAATTATCAATATAAAACTTTTGGTATTTCATGGCTTGGATTAAAAAGAGGTTTGGAGGATGAAATAGTTGTTAGCCCATATTCTAGTTTTCTAAGCTTACAATACGAGAAAAATAATAACAATGACAAAGAAAGCAGTGTTTTTTATAACTTAGAAAGGCTAAAAAATGAGGGAGCTTATGGATATTATGGCTTTTATGATTCCATAGATTATAAACCAACAAAAAAAGTTATAAAAACATATATGGCCCATCACCAGGGAATGATTATAACATCAATAGACAATTTTTTAAATGACAATATTTTTCAAAAACGTTTTATGAATGATGCTTCAATTCAAGGAACAAAGGTGTTATTGCAAGAGAAAATCCCAGAAAATGTTGTAATAAAAGAAAAACAAGACAAGGTTAAGAAGATAACATATAAAGGATATGAAGAAAATGAAAAGAGAAAAGAAGGGGTAAACGTAATATCTTCTTCTGAACTATCGAGTATTGTAACGAGCAATGGAAAATGCTACACAAAATTGCAAGATGTATTAATAAACAATAATCAAAAAACATTTGTAAAGAACATTGCAACAAACAGGGTTTACGAAATTGAAAATGAAAACTCAAAATATGAATTTTTACCATACAAGAGCAAAATTACAACAGAAGATGGAAATCTAAAAGTAGAAAAGGAAGTTACAATAGTCCCACTAACTCAAGTTGAAGTAAGCAAAATAAAAATCCAAAATAAAGAATTACAAAATGTAAACATTGAGATTACAGAATATGCAGAACCAATGTTATCAACAAAAAAACAATTTGAATCACACAAAACATTTGACAGAATGTTTTTACGTTTTAATTTTAACAACAATATTTTAACTGCTACGAGAAAAAAGCGAATGGAAAATGAGCCAATTGTATATGAGAAGATTGCATTTATAGGAGAAAATAATAATTTTGATTTTGAACTTTCAAAAGAAAATTTCATAACTAGAAAAAACGAAAGAATACCAGAAGCGGTTTTAAACTCTAAAATTTTATCAAATAAAGTTGAAACAGAGCTAAATCCTATAATCGCAATAAGAAAGAATATCTCCATAAAGGCTGGAGAAACAAAAACGGTATATATTGTCAAAAGCATTAATTTCTCAGAACAAAATGCAAATGAAAATTTGATGGAATATTTAAATATTGAAAAACTTAGCAGAGCATTTGAGCTAGCGAAAGAAGAAACTGAAGCGGAAAATAGATATATGAACTTAACTAGCAAAGAAATATCAAACTACCAAAAAATCATTGATAAAATATTTGGACTTGAAGATACAAGGAAGAATAATAACACTGAAAATACAAAGGAAAACAATAACTCAGAAAACATTAAATCTAAGGAGATTGAAAAAAATAATATACAAACAAGCCAAGATCAATTAGAAAAAAATGTAACAAAATTTGATACAGACTTAAGCGTAAACAATCTTTGGAAATATGGAATTTCTGGAGATTACGATATTATAACAGTCAAAGTAAAAGATTATAATGACATTGAAACATTAAAAAACACACTAAAAGCATACAAATACTTGGAAACAAAAAACATCGATGTAGAAGTTGTAATCTTAGCAAATATTGAAGTTACAGGAACAATATCAGAGTTGAAACTAGAAAATGCAGTAAATAAGAGAAAGGGAATTTTTATTATTAAGAACATTCCAATATCTGACAAAAAGATTATTTTAGCAAGCTCTACAGTTGTAATTAACTAGAAACAAGAAAGGCCTAATATGATTTATAAAATTGATGATAAAAAGAATGAATGTATAATTACTCAAAAGAAAAACGAAAGGCTACCTGTTGCGTGGTCTAATATTTTGACTAACAAAAACTTTGGATGTGTTATTACTGATAGTTTTGGAGGTTTTACTTTTTACAAAAATAGCAAGACAAATAAAATTACGTCGTTTTCAAATGATGCTTATGGTGATAAATCTTCAGAAAAAATAGAATTTACAGATAATGAAAAAAAGTGGTCGATAGATGTAAAAAACAATCCCGATGAAAATGAATATGTAACTAAATTTGGACTTGGATATGCCATATTTGAACATGAAAGTGAAAAATTTAAAGAAAGCTTAACTATTTTTATTCCAATCGATGACAATGTAAAAGTACAAATTATAGACATTATTAATAAAACAAACGAAGAACAGAACCTTGATATTAAATATTATGTAGATTTTCAACTTGGTGAAAATGAAAATCCGGATAGAATATGCGAAATTTACAACAAAGATCTTAATATGATACAAGTAAAAAATTTGAAAAATCCAACATATATATCTTTTATAACATCTAATGAGAAAATAGATCAAAACAAACAAATTCATTTAAAATTTATGCCAGAAGAAGAAAAGAAAATTGTAATTTTACTGGGAGCTTCGAAAAATGAAATTGAGGCTTTAGACATTGCATTCAAATACGTATCAAATGATGAAAATGGAGAATTTAAGCATAAACGTCTCGAAGAAGTAAAAAAATATTGGAGAGACTTAACACAAAAAATTACAACAAAAACTTCTGACAAATCATTTGACATCATGCAAAATGGCCCTCTTGTATATCAAACAATTGCTTCTAGACTATATGCTAAATGTGGTTTTTATCAAGTAAGCGGAGCCTATGGTTTCCGCGATCAACTTCAAGATGCAATTTGTATGAAATGGGTTGATACAAATATTCTAAAAAATCAAATAATTTTATGTGCTAATCACCAATTTGTTGAGGGAGATGTTCTGCATTGGTGGCATAATGATACATCACTCGGAATACGCACAAGGTATTCTGATGATATGCTTTTTCTTGTACTTGCTGTATGTGAATATGTTGAATTTACAGGAGACTATGATATTTTAAATATAAAAGCAAAATATATAATAGATGAAGAGCTTAAGGAAAGCGAGAAAGATAGAGTAAAAATTTATTTACCATCAGATTTTGAAGGAACAATTTTAGAACATATTATTAAGGCGATAAATAGAGCATCAGTATTTGGAAAAGATGGCATTCCATTAATGAAATCAGGTGACTGGAATGATGGTATGAATAAAATAGGCGAAAAAGGAAAAGGAGAAAGCATTTGGCTAGGTTTTTTCTTATATGAAAATATTGACAGATTTTTAAAAATAATTGAAGAAAACAAAAACTTTTTCAAAGGAAAAATTGATGACAAAATAATTGAAAAATACAAAGAAATTAATGAAAAATTAAAAACGAAATTAAATACAATTGGCTGGGATGGAAAATGGTTTATAAGAGCAATAGATGATGAAGGAAAAATTATAGGAAGCATGAAATCTAAAGAGTGCAAAATAGATTCAATATCACAAAGTTTTAGTGTTATTTCAAATGCAGGAGAAAATGATAAAAAATATATTGCAATGAAAAGTGCAGAAGAAATGCTAATAGATGAAAAACATCATATTGTAAAATTGCTAACTCCAAGTTTTGAAGATGAAAATGTAGGATATATAGCTTCTTATGCAAAGGGAATGAGAGAAAATGGAGGACAATATACACACGCCTCAGCTTGGCTTGCAATTGCAGAATGCATACTCAAAAAAGGAGATGAAGCTTATAATATTTATAAAAAAATAAATCCTATTGAACACACTAAAAGCGATGAGGCAATCCAAATTTACAAAGTTGAGCCTTACGTAGTTGCAGCCGATATCTATGGAGAGGATAACTTAGCAGGCAGAGGAGGATGGACGTGGTACACTGGATCTAGTGCCTGGACTTATGAACTACAAGTAGAATATATTTTAGGTCTAAAAGTGCACCATAAAGAATTATCAATAAAACCTTGTTTACCAAGCAAATGGAACAAGCTTACAGTTTACTATAAATATCAAGAAGCAAATTACACATTTAAATTTTTTAGAAACACTAACGAAAGCAAAAGTGATTATGCCCAAATTGTTGATGCTAATTCAAATGAAGCATCAACAACAATTCCACTAAAAGAAAAGGGAAACTATATTTTTAAAGT
>CACXCH010000107.1 GCA_902766085.1 uncultured Eubacteriales bacterium | reverse complement strand
TCTTTTTTGCTATTGAACTCGTATTCGTTTAAGTTACCTTCTTTTAAAATTGTTTTGTTAGAATCAGCTCTCGTTCCATTATTTTCAGCTTCATAATTATTCGAATCCGTTTTTTCAGTATGTTCAATTGGGCTAACTTTAGTTTCTTTAACAAAGCCTCCTTTTAGTTTTTCTCCTGTTTTCTGATTTATTGTTACAATTTTAAAGTCATTGTCTCCAAGTAGCTGTTCAGCTGAAATGTTATATGCCTTACAAATACTATCAATATTTGCAGACTTTATATCTCCTTCGCCATTTTCCCATCTTGATACCGTTTGTCTTGTTACTCCTACTTTCTCTGCAAAATCTTCCTGAGATAAGCCATCTGCTTTTCTGAGTTTTTGTATGTTACTTGCTATTCTACTCATTAAATTTTTCTCCTACGCTTTCTTACCTCCTTTGTTCTATTATAAAGATTATGATAATTATATTTTTAAAATTTTTCTACCAAGTAAACGTTACATTTTGTCACTTTTTATTTTTTTTGAGCAAAGGATGTTTTAGTTTAATTAATGTAAAATAGTTTATCACAGTTTATAAAGGCGAGTTAACGTTTTAGCGTTTATATGTTCATTTTTTGTATAAATTTCAACGTTTTTTTGTCTAGTTTTTTGTAATATTTCTGTAATATTTTGTCAATTTTTAGTTACATAATATAGTTATTGTAAACTAACTTTACATTTTTCTTTACATTTTTTATTGCATCATCTTTACTTTTTGTCACATTAATTTTATTATTCATCATCATGGTTTGTAAAATTTCCATATAGCATTTTATTTTAAAAATTCTTGCATTTTTCTTTTTAGTTTCAAAAAACATCTATTTCAAAATTTCACTAATTAGTACCTCATTGTTTTTATCTTCTACATACCTCATATTTGGAAATATGAATTTCATAACTTCATTTGTAAAAATATTGTTAGCTTCAGTTTTAATTTGGTATTTATATTCAACCTCAGCTCTTTTGGCATAAGAATCTATTGCAAAGTAAGTCATTATGCAATTTATAAGCATAAATATAAAAATAATGCAATCTATTGATTTCGATTTATTTCTATCTACAATTTTTTCAATATAAGGGTTTATAATGTATATTAATAAAACCGATATAATTCCCCACGATAGCGCAAAGAAAAAACAAGTTCTTCCATTAATATTTAAAAAATTTTTTGAATAGTCCCAGAATTTTATTGAATATAAAGCTTGTAATACAAAGCTAGATAAATATTCATACGAAGCTCCAATTACTATTCCTCCTAAAAATACTTTGTACCATTTGTCCTTATTCAAAGTTAAAAATGCTATTAATAATATAGCTCCTAGTCCATATATAGGGCAAAATGGTCCAATTACAAATCCCATTCTGCTTTCTAACTTATGTTGTGTAATAAGGCAAAATATATTTTCTAATAGCATCCCAAATATGCTATAAATAAAAAAATACCATACTAACTGGTGAAAGGTTAATTTTTTCATAAAATCTCCTTATTTTAGTTAGTATGGCTATTTTTTTGTTTATTTATACTAATTTTATATTTTTATGATATCCATTTCTGATGTATTTTCCGTGTTTCCATAGTCATATATAATATAAAGTTCGCCATTTGGTCCTTGCATAAATGTTTGTACATTTGTTACATTGTAAATATCACTTTGTAAGTCTCTTGTATAAACATTATAACCAGAAGATGATAATGCTTCTGAATTTGATTGAGCTGCTGTAATTACAGAGTGAATTTGCTTGTTTACTGCTGTAGTGTCAAGTCCTCTGTTATTTATAATATCGTTAATTGTTACTTCTGTATTTGTTGTTAAATTATAGTTGTATGTCTTTATTAGCGTCCTTTGTGCATTATTTCCTTCTTTTAGTGTTGCCATAATTCCAATTGACAAAATATTATTATTAATAAAGGCTGCATAATTGACATTAAAAATTGTATATCCTGTAGTCGTTGTTTGTTGTAATAGCTTGTTAGCCTCATTTACAAATGTTTGTTGTGTTTGTTGATTGCAACTATTTGCAAAATCTGAATCAATGTTAATGAATGGTATATTAAGATTCATCTCATATAAGTTTTCTTTAGTATCACTATATTGTAATCCATTATAAACAATTTCTTTACTAGCATCTTTTTTTACTATACTTGATTCATCAAAATTTGATTTTTCCAACGTGTTTACAAATAAATTTTGAAATTCAGCTTTTATTGCTTCCTGGCTGACTTCCTCATTATTATTTGTTGTTGTGTTATCTGTTTCATTTGTAATATCAGTATTTTGATAGTCTTTAAATACTATTGAATATACTCCAACAAATATTGCCATTATACATATTGCTAATATTACTGCATATAAAATGTACCTTACCGTTTTAGTCATATTGCCCCCTTATTTAGTGATAAGTACAAGTCTTTAATACTTGTAACTTATGTAGTATCAATTGTACTATAATATTTTTTATTCTTTAACGTTAAAGTGTTTACTAGGATATACTATGATATTTTTTATTCTTTAACGCTAAATGTCAATTTATCATCTTTTAAATCTACATAAACCTTTTGTCCGTTTTTTAGCTCTCCTCTTAATATTCTATCAGAAAGTTCATCTTCAATTTCACGTTCAATGGTTCTTCTTAGTGGTCTTGCTCCATATTTTATGTCTGTTCCTTTTTTTACTAAGAAGTTCTTTGCTTCTTTAGATACATACATTTTAATATTTTTGTCATTTAAAACCTTTTGCGTATCATTTAGCATTAAATCAACTATTTGTAATAATTGTTCTTCATTTAATGCGTCAAATACAACAATTTCGTCTACTCTATTTAGAAATTCTGGTCTAAATGTTTCTCGTAGTGTTTCCTCAATCTTATTTTTTCTGTATTCAGAAGTTGATCCAAAGCCAATTGAATTAAGGTTTTGAGTTGAACCTGCATTTGAGGTCATAATAATTATTGTATTTTCAAAACTTACTGTATTTCCTTTTGCATCTGTAAGTCTTCCATCATCAAGAACCTGTAGTAAAATATTGAATACATCAGAATGAGCTTTTTCTATTTCATCAAGTAAAACTATTGAGTATGGATGGCGTTTTACTTTTTCTGTTAACTGCCCTGCATCATCATACCCAACATATCCTGGAGGAGCTCCAATCAATTTTGCAGTGGAGTTACTCTCCATATATTCAGACATATCTATTCTAATAATTGAGTCCTCTGAGCCAAACATTTCCATTGCTAGAGCTTTTGCTAGCTCTGTTTTTCCAACGCCTGTAGGCCCAACAAATATAAATGATGGTGGTCTTTTTGTGCTTTTTAATCCAGCTCTGTTTCTTCTAATTGCTCTTGAAACCGCTTCGACTGCTTCGTTCTGTCCTATAATTCTCTTGTGAAGATTGCTCTCTAAATTTAATAGTTTTTGTGTTTCTTCCTCTGTTATTTTTTTAACTGGAATTTTAGTCCAACTTTCAATTACTTTTGCAACATCTTCAACCGTTAGCTCCTTAGGCTTCATCTTAGCCTCTATTGCCTTTATTTGATCTGTTAATGAACATTCTTGCATTTTTAACTCTGCAGCCTTTTTATAGTCATCAGTCGAATCTGCTTCTGCAGCTTCTTCCTTTTGCTCTTGAACTTCTTTTAATTTGTTTTTTAAAACTTCAAGCTCGTATAAATCTTTGTTGTCAAGATTTATTCTTGAACAAGCTTCATCTAATACATCAATTGCTTTATCAGGTAAGTTTCTATCGTGAATATATTTTTCAGACATATTTACCAATTTAACAATTACATCATTTGATATAGATACCTTATGATAATTTTCGTAATAAGGTTTTATTCCCTCAAGAATTTTTATACTATCATCAATTGATGGTTCTTCAACCATAATTGGTTGGAATCTACGCTCCAAAGCAGAATCTGCTTCAATGTACTTTCTATATTCATTTAATGTTGTCGTTCCAATAATCTGAATTGAACCATCAGCAAGTGATGGTTTTAAAATATTAGCAGCATTCATTGTGTGGTCAGCATCCCCAGCTCCAATTATATTGTGAATTTCATCAATTACTAGAATAATATTACCATCAAGTTTGCATTCATCAATTATTGCTTTCATTCTTGCTTCAAATTGTCCTCTGAATTGAGTACCTGCTACAACTGCTGTCATATCAAGCAAATAAATTTCTTTTTTTAAAAGCTTTGCAGGTACATTACCACTTACAATTCTTAATGCTAAGCCTTGAGCTATTGCAGTTTTTCCAACACCTGGCTCACCTATTAAACATGGATTATTCTTAGTACGTCTATTTAAAATTTGTACCATTCTTGCAATTTCTTTTTCTCTGCCAATTACATTATCAATTTTACCATTTCTAGCCTTTTCAGTTAAATTTGTTCCATAAGTTTCAAGAAATTTATGTTTTTTCTTATTTGTTTTTTTCTCTGTTCTTACTGTTGATTTGTTATTTTTTTGATTTTCATCATTAGATGTTGAATTTTTTCCTACCATATTTGAAAAAATTGATCCTAAAGGAATTGCAAATCCCATTGGTTGGTTTCCAGAGTCCTCATCATAGTTCATTGTTGTATCTTCCATGCTTTCTAAGTCCTCTTGGTTCATTCCCTGCATCATAGAAATATTATTTGATAAATCAGTTAATATGTCATTCAACTGTTCCGTTACATTTGCCATATCATTAGTATTTATGTTATTGCTATCTGTATATTGGTTTACTTGTGTAAGCCCTCTCTTTTTTGCACACGAATAACAATAGCCAATTTTTTTTATCTTGCCTTGCTGATCCTCTTGGTTTACAAAGACAACAGCAACGTTTTTTTTACAATCTGCACATAGCATATATATCACTCCATTCTCTTGCATTTATTAATTTATGTTTATTCAATCATTTGTCCGCATTAATTTATAACTTATGTCTATTAATTTTTCTTTTGTCTACATTAATTTATATTCATTCCATCTAGGTCTTCTAGTTGTTCCATCATAGTGCTATTATATTTATTAGTTTTATTTTTAGCACTATTTTGAGCCGTAGCCCCTTCCTTTGCTGTCCCAATCGCTATTGTAATTAATAGTAACAATATTATTATAGTAATAATTAATGCAACAATTGTTATACCTTTTTCTTGGTTTTGCTTATTCTCCATAAATTCTTAAAGTGATTAACTCACTCTTCCTCCTTTGCAATTATACAACTATATAATATCACAAAGTTTGCCTTTTTTGCAATAAAATCGTTAAATTTTCAAAAAATTCACATTTTGAACATACTATATTAGTTCCTTATCAATAAATAAGAAATATTAAGAGCTTTGATTTTCTTTTGTAAATTTTACTTGTTTTTCTTACTTACTTTATTCTAATTAAGAAAAATATTTGTATAACTTTCTATTACATTAAAAAATGTCTAACTTTCGTTAGACATCTATTTTTTAATTGCTAAAATTTTAAATTTTGCTGTTGAGCCATTTGGTAAATGAGCCTCTACTTCTTGACCTTTTTTTGCACCAATTAAAGCTGCTCCTATTGGTGATTCATTAGAGATTTTATTTTGAGCAATATCAACCTCTGTTGAACCCACTATTGTATATTCAACATCTTCGTCAAAGTCTTCGTCATGAACTTTTACTATATTTCCAACTTGCACAGTTTTAGTATCAATTTCAGATTCATCTATAATTTTTGCGTGTCTAAGTTTATTTTCAAGCTCAATTATTTTATTTTCATTTTCTTCTTGAGCAGATTTTGCCTCATCATATTCTGAATTTTCTGATAAGTCTCCATATCCTAATGCGACTTTAATTCTACCTGCAATTTCAGTTCTTTCCGTTGTTTTCAAATATTCTAATTGACTTTCTAGTTTATCATAGCCCTCTTGAGTTAGTATTACATCTTCGTTATCCATTTCGATGCCTCCTTTTTAGTGTTATAGTTTTCTTCTTAAACTTACGTTGTATAATCTTAAAACATTTTAATTCAAAAGTCAATAGCTTTTTTAAATAAATTTGGATATTTGTTACAAGTTAATCTAATCAGCAATTTTCAGTTTATTCATTTCTATGTATTCTCTTATTTTTGAATAATTTGGTAAATTTAGAATTTGATACTCCATAAGTTTACTTTTACTAAAATTTTCATATTCTGCAAAAATTCTAAGTTTCTTTTTAGTTGTTATATTTAATTTTTTTATTATTTTACCATCAAAGGCTCTTGGAATTTCTAATGTTCCTGTTAGGTCAACTATTGTCATATTTCGGTTAAAATTGTATCTTTTAATCGATTTGAAGTCAAAATTAACTGCTATTTCAACATTTTTTAGGCTCTTTCTTTTATTGTTCGAAACTGTTATATAGACATTTTGTCTTTCAAGATTTCTATCTAAATTAAAGAAAGCATCATTCTCAGTTACAATGTTTACAACCTTAATTTTGCTTGCTAAATCTTTAATGATTTCCACATTTTCTTCACTAAGTGTGTTTACTAACAATGTTATTTCATCTTTCCTTTTACTTAAGCTTTTGTATATTTCATAAATCATATACTTTACAAATGTCTGTCCGGTCAAAGTTTTAAATCCTATGTCAGTATCATTTTCTGTCAGAGCATAGCTATAGTTTTTTAGCTTTTTTATTATTTTCTTTTTAGTTTTTTCATTAAAATTATATGAATAAAAATTTTCATTTTTTTGATATATTTTATTAAGTTTTTCTCCCATATAATATTTCACATTGTTTAAAAAACCTTTTTTATCATTCTTTATTAAATTAACAAACGCTATTTTCAAAATAATCACCTACATATATATTATATGCAAGTGATTATTTATTAGAACAAGTTATATTTTTAGTTTTCTAATTCTTCTTTAATAATTGTCCAAACATCTTCTTTTTCTCTGTCTTTTTCCCAGAATCCTGCTCCGGCTAAATTATAATTCTTTATTAGTTGTAGTTTATTTTTGATTGATGTTTCATCTTCAATCCACATTTTATATTTTACTCCATCCTTTTCGTATTCATAATAGTTTTGCTTTGTAATGTCATTCCAAGTTGTAGTAACTCCGTTAGGGATTGAAACATCCTTCATATTAACGACCTTACTTGTAATTTTACCATTAGATTCTCTCCAAAGTCTTGTATAAAATGGCATTGCCAAAATCAATTTTTCTGGAGATACTTCTTCTTGTCCTAGAAATTTTTTAATGTTTGTTTCTTCCCAGTCATACCCTGCAACAGTTCCAGCTTCCTTCGAAGAATTGTTATGTTGGTCGTATCCAATAAATACCAAATAATCTGAAGCTTCTGCTATTGTATGTCTATCATAGCATAATGACCAGTTGTCAGATCCATCAGGCTCTGTAACATCAACACATAATGTCATCCCTATTTCCCTAACACGAGGTGCAAGTTCAATAATAAATCTAGAATACTTGTCCTTATCATCTTTGTACATATTTTCTAAGTCAATGTTAATTCCATCTACATTTGATTCAACTAAGGCATCAATAATATTGTCAATTAAATTTTCTCTTGTTTCAAATGTATACATCATCTTTGATACGGCATCTTTATTATTTAAAAATGTATTTGATAATGTTGGCCAAATTTTGTATCCATTATTTTTTGCCCATTGAATATATGCTTCACCCGTTTTTCCAATATTAGTTTTAATTTCTCCATTTGACATTAATTCAAAGAATGAAGGTGATACAACATTTACTCCATCTATTTTATCACTTCTTGTTGGGCAAGGATCGTAAGGACTATAGTAGTCCCACATTATGCTTACCTTTCCATCTATCTTTTTTCTTTCCAAATTATCCCTTTTTACAGTTCTATTTTTTAGTTTATTGCTTTTTATATAGCCTATTATTCCAGAGCTTGTTCTTACTCTAGTCCATCCATTAAGTTCAATATCTGTATCATTTTCAAAATCTTGTACTATTGAAACCTTTTCATTCTTTTTTACTTTTGCTACACCTTTTGAGAAAAAATCAGCTTTATATCTAACATATTGGTTTGATTTGCTTTCAGCTTCAACAAATTTTTTGCTTAACGAATCAATAATTAGTTTTTTAGATTCCTGATCATATTTGTATTCTAAATTATAGATTACAGCAAGTTCACTTACTGGTAAATATGTTGAATCGTCAACATCAATTGATGGGTTTGTAACCTTTACATAAGATGTATTGATGTCTATTTGATTACTATTTTTTACATATTTAACAGTTTTAGTATTCGATGTTAAAATTATATCTTGTCCATCTTCTACTAAAAATTCATCTAAAAAGTTTTTTACATCAGCTATTGATAAATAATATTCATTATCTTTAACTATTATATCTTTTTTCAAATTCTTAGTTACATTATTGTTATTTACTAACAAATTTACTCTATCATCGCTTGCCTCTTTCACATAATTTGGTGCAATTTTAATCAAAAATGTTATTATTAATAAATAGATTGCTATAATTATTGATCTTCTAACTAAGTGTAAAAACTTCGTCTCTTTTTTACTTAATTTCATATAAAGTTTTTCTCCTTTTATATTACATACTATACCACATAAAAACTTTTTTTAAAATACTTTTTGTTAAATATTATGCCTTTTAATTCCTTTAATTTTTGATAGTAACATAAAATTATAGTTTACATATAATATTAGAAAGGGGGTAATAATGTTTAATGTTCTGAAAAAAATGCTTGCAGCTTGCCTTATTGGCTTTGGACTTGGCATATTGCTAGTAATATTACTTCCTCTTGCAGGTTGGCTATTTATAATTGGTTGTGCTTTGATTCTTGTTGGTTTACTATTTTTGTGGCAAAAAGATTGCTAAAATATAGTACATAATTTACTTATTAAGGAGGTAATTTTTATGACAGTGGTTGTGAAAAAAGTTCCAAAGTGGTTAAGAGGTTTTGTAAAATTGTTCTTTGGAATCAAAGATGATAAATGATTGTTGGTGAAAAATTGTTGTAGTTCTCCAAATAAATAATTAAATTAGCAAACAATATTTAACTGCTTAAAAGCCACTTGTTATAAATAACAAGTGGCTCTTTGTTAATACCATTTTTAACTATGCATTATCTTGAAGTTTTGATGAACGTAAGCATTTTGTGCAAACATGCATTTTTTTATTTTCTCCATTAACATTAATATGAACAGTTCTAAGGTTTGGTTTCCAAGTTCTTGAAGCTCTTCTACTAACATGAGAACGAGCAATACTAACTCTATTTCCATTTGCTACTGTTTTTCCACATACATCACATTTTGCCATTTTGAATCCCTCCCTTTTAATGAAATATTTATCTTTTTTCAATAAATTTCTTTAACGTACTTTGTTATTATACAGGCTTTTTAAGCTTTTGTCAACCCCTTTTTCTAAAATACTGCAACGTTTCGTTACCTTTTGTTACAATTCAATAGAATCATTTTAATTTATAAATATCAGCTTTTGAATTGTAACGGTATTTGGGTTGTTATTAACAATCTTTAATATTTAATAAAATCACTAAAAATTAATTATTTGCGCAGGATCAACATTTCTATCATTTCTCATTATTTCTATATGCAGGTGTGGTCCTGTTGACTTTCCCGTTGTTCCTACTTCTGCAATTTTTTGGCCTTGTACAATTGTATCGCCTTCTTTTACATCTATTTTGCTACAATGTGCATACAAAATTGAAATCTCTCCGTTTGTTATTTTTACGTGCTTTCCGTAGTCTCCAATTTCTGAAACAAGAGTAACTTTGCCGTCCATAGAAGAATAAATAGGAGTTCCTACTGAAGCTCCTATATCTACGCCTTTATGATATGCTGATACTATGTCTGTTGCTTTCCTTGAGCCATACCATGATGTAACAACCCCATTCACTGGTTTTATTATATTAGCATATTTTTTTATGTAAGAAACATCATCCAAATTTTCCTCTGACTGGTTGCTTAAATTTGAATCTGCTATATTTACTAATTCGCTAGAAGAGTCGTTATTAGATTCTTCATTGCCTGTTTGAGAAGATTCTTCGTTTGTTTCAGATACATTTTCTACATTGTCTTCTAATATATTTTGTTCGTTTGCATTGTCAGTATTGCTTATATTATTATTTTCATCATTACTTTCTATTATATTTGAAAAAATGTTATTCATATATCCATATAATTTATTAAAATCTGTATCATCATTCATAACCGGCTTTATTTTATCCATAGCATAGCTATAATTTTGGCTTAGAAAATACATTATTCCAAAAATGCATATACTAGTAATTGTTTGTAAAAAAAATTTTCCAAACTTTGAAATTCTAATTCCTCTTATTTCTTCATTGTTAAAATTGCTTGCAGGAATCTTGTTTCTCCTTCTAGCTAAAATTTCTTCAGCCCTTCTAATTCTTTCTTCATCACTTATTACTCTATCCAAACTTTTGTCTCTCCTTTATTATTAAATTCTATGACAAATTTGGATAAATAGAACAATTAAATTACTATACTAATAATAAGTAAGGCTAATGTTATTATTGATAAGTTCTTCCAAAATTTGATTTTTCTTTTTTGTCTTTGGTATATTTCTTTTACTCTTTTTTCATTTCTCCCATTTAAAAAATTCTTTTGTGTTATGTTTTCCCTGATCTTGCTTTCACATAGTTTTTCTCTTTCATCACATTGTCTTAAAATTATTTCTGCCTCTCTTAAGGCATTTGACTTTCCATTAAAATTACTCATATATGTTCTCTCCTTGTTTAGCTGGATTATTGCCATATATGAGTAATTTATACCTAATTTTTAAGTTAATTTTGATTTTTTGACTAGTAAATATTTATTATACAAGTTGCTTTTAGTCATCTGATTTTCTTTTTTAATTCTTAACCTTCTTGCCTTAGGCTTCTGAACTTAGTATTATAATCTTAGTCTTCTAGTTTTAGCTTTCTGATATTAGCCATCTAACCTGTCAGTCTTAATCTTCTAATTTTAATATTAATTTTTTTCCGTCATTTCCAGTAATTGATATATGTTTGCTTTTTAATTCTTCAGGTAAATCTTCAGTTTTTCCACTATATATTAGTTTATCCCCGTCATATAAGTCAATTTCAAGAAGTCTAAGCTCTGTTATTAACATCTTTTATCCTCTTTCAAATTTATTAAAATAACTATTGATAAAACTTTATCATAATTTATGAATTTCTATTTATTTCTTATTAGCAGATATAATTAGTCCTCTAAATTGTTTTTTGTTCCTTTATTATCTATGTCATCTACTGCTGTTGCAATAATTGTAACTAAAACGTCTTTTCCATATCTTTGGTCTATTTCAGTTCCAATTATTATGTTGGCATCAGCTCTAGCTCTAGATTTTATTAGATCTGTTGCTTTATCAACATCATCTAGTGTTACATCTTGTCCACCACGTATATTTAAGATTGCACCTTTTGCTCCGTCAATTTTTCTCTCTATTAATGGATTATCTAGTGCATCCTTTGTAGCACTTTCTACTTTATTATCTCCTTCGCCAGTACCTATTCCCATATAAGCATATCCTTCATAACTTAATACTGTTTTAACATCGGCAAAGTCAACATTAATTGTTCCTACAGAATAAATAATATCAATTATTGCTTCTATAGCTTGTCTTAAGATATCGTCAACTTTTTTGAATAAATCAATTACAGATAACTTTTGCCCTAATCCAATTAATTTTTGGTTTGATATAACAATTAAAGAATTTACATTTTGTTTTAACCTGTCAATTCCCATTTTTGCTCTAGTCGTTCTTAATTTTCCTTCACGGTTAAATGGTGTTGTTACAACTGCTACAGTTAGTATTCCTTTCTTTTTGGCCTCCTCTGCTATTACAGGTAGAGCTCCTGTTCCAGTTCCTCCACCCATTCCTGCTGTTAGAAATACTAAATCAGCACCTTCAAGCATTTTATCAATGTCCTCAATACTTTCTCTTGCTGCTTTTTCACCAACTTCTGGTTTAGCTCCTGCTCCTAAACCTTTAGTTGTTTCTTTTCCTATTTGCAATGTTTTGCAAAGCTTTTTGTCAGCTCTATTAAGAGTACCTATTTCAGTGTTAACTAGATAATATTCTGCTCCATATACATTTGATCTAATCATTTGTGTAACGGCATTATTTCCACCGCCTCCGACTCCAATTACCTTAATCTTTATTGAGTCATTTTCTTCGTTTTTTGAATCGTATTGTTCAAACATAGGTTTTCCTCCATTTATTTATTTTATCTCTAACAGCTCTTAAGTTCATTTAACTATTTTCTTTAGAAAATCTATTTAGTATATTGCTTTTGCTTCATAATACAAAATTTTATTCATTATCATCATTGTCTTCATATTCAGTAATTGCTATGTGAACATCTTTTAATTGCTTTTCAGTAACAGTCCAAGGAGCATTCATCATAACATCTCGAGCTTTTTTATTTTTTGGAAATGCTATAACTTCACGGATATTATCAGTGCCTGCAATTAACATTACCATTCTATCAAGCCCTGGGGCAATTCCTGCATGTGGTGGAGTTCCATATTGAAAAGCTGTGTATAATGCTCCAAATTTTTTCTTTACATCATCCTCTGTATATCCAGCTATTTCAAAGGCTTTTACCATTATTTCCGGATTGTGGTTTCTAACTGCTCCTGAAGCTAATTCATATCCATTACATACTAAATCATACTGATAAGCTAGAATTTCAAGTGGATCCTTATTATTAAGTGCCTCCATTCCACCTTGTGGCATTGAAAATGGATTGTGATTAAAATCAACTTTTTGCTCATCATCATTATATTCATACATTGGGAAATCATTAATCCAGCAAAATTTGAATACATTTTTTTCAATTAAGTCCAAACGCTTTCCAAGTTCTATTCTAACTAATCCTGCAATTTTTTGTGCCTTTTTAAATTCATCTGCAACAAAGAAATAAGCATCATTTGGCTTAACATCAAGTCCATTTTTTATGTCTTCAGTAATAAATTTACTGATTCCACCGGTTAAATTGTTTTGTTCATCAGATTTGAACCATGCTAGACCTTTAGCTTCACATTCATTTATAGCAAATTCTCCCATTGAATCAAAGAATTTTCTTCCTTGATTATTTCCATTTGGAACCTTTATGTATTTAATTGTTTTGCCTTTAAATGCATTAAATTCTGTATTCTCAAATAATTTCGTTGCATCATTAATAACTAATGGATTTCTTAGGTCAGGCTTGTCTATTCCATATTTTTCCATAGCTTCAGAATATGGTATTCTAATAAAAGGTCCTTTTGTTACTTCGTAATTTGAATTTTCTTCAAATACTTTTGGGATAACTTTTTCAATAACTGCAAACACATCCTCTTGAGTAGCAAAGCTCATTTCCATATCAAGTTGATAAAACTCTCCTGGAGCTCTATCAGCTCTTGGGTCCTCATCTCTAAAGCAAGGAGCTATCTGGTAATACTTATCAAATCCCGAAACCATAAGTAATTGTTTAAATTGCTGTGGTGCCTGTGGCAATGCATAGAATTTTCCTGCGTGTAGTCTGCTAGGTACTAAATAATCTCTTGCACCTTCTGGTGATGAATTAGCAAGTATTGGTGTTTGAATTTCAGTAAAACCAAGGTTGTCCATCTCCATTCTTAAATCTTTCATAACTTTTGAACGTAACAAAATTGATTTATGAATTTTGTCGTTTCTTAAGTCTAGGTATCTATATTGAAGTCTTAAATCTTCCTTAACATTTGAAATATCAACCTTTTCCGAATTAATTTCAAATGGTAAAACATTTTTACATTTGCCTAGTACCTCTATTTCTTTGGCATCAATTTCAATTTCACCAGTTGGAATCTTGTTATTTTTATTAGATCTTTCTCTAACATTTCCTATTACGCTAATTACTGATTCAGATGGTATTTCATCCATTTGCTCTTTTAGTTTTTCATCTGTAATTACTATTTGAGTGATACCATATTGGTCACGCAAATCTACAAAAAGCATTGAGCCAAGATTTCTAACTCTTTGAACCCATCCTGCAAGCTTTACATTTTTGTTAACATCATTAATATTTAATTCTCCACAATTATGGTCTCTGTACATTACTATTCTCCTACCCTTTTGTTTATTTTTATATAATTAGTTGCCATATAAATATTAATTTTTATTTAAAAATTGCAAATTTATTATACTCTGTTTTGTCAATAATTTCAATAGTTTTAGTGAACATTTTCGTTAGCGATGTTACCGGTTAATGGTTTGTATATTTAGAGTGCTGGAAAGCATAATATTTAATAGGCGAGTAAGAGCGCGTAGCGAACAACGAGCATAGCGAGGCGAATGGACAATTGAACTTAAATTCGTGCAAAAAATCATTTATGATTTTTTGTCACATTAGGGCCAAGTTGTCCTACAAGCTCACGAGCCATTAAATATTATGCTTTCCAGCTTTTATGTTCATAAAACCATTAACCTGTAACTCGCTAAGTTACAGGTTAATGACTTTGAAATAATTTTTAAAAATTGATATTTTCTTTTGACGCCCTTTTTAGTAGTAAGAATGATATTGCAAATAATGCAACTATATATATAAACCATATTTCGATCTCGTTAATTTCTATTAAAAAGTCATAAAACGTGTGTAAAATTATTGGTACTACTATACTCAATACTATATTAATTCCTTCTATAAAATGATTTCCTTCAATTTGGTATTTTTTTGCCTTACTTAGAAAGTATCCTATTGCAATGGCAAAGCAAAAATGTCCTGGAACTGCTGTTAGCATTCTAGATAATGCTGTTACAACTCCACCTGTAAAAACATATTCCACATTTTCAAATGCTGCAAATCCGAGTCCTGTATAAATTGAATACAATATAATGTCATAGCTTTGGTCAAATTCTTCATTATTGTAACCTTTTGTCATTACAATAATCCATTTGAACCCTTCTTCTATTAAAGCAACTCCATATAATACTTGTAAAAAAATTGTGGTAATATCTGTTGTTTGTGTATCTTCAAATAGTGCAGAAAAAATTAGTTCGAGGATTATTACTGGTATTGAAATTAAAATTCCATCCTTAAAAAATACTGAAAGAGTATGTGGTGATTCAGGACTCGAATCAAGCATTGTTGCATAATTACATAAATATACAACAGGCAGTATTGCTAGAAAAAATAAAAATCTAAAATAGTACATCTCTATGTTGTATGGCTATTTAAGTTTTAAATAGCCATACACTCCTTTCGTTTATCTTTTTCTTTATAGTAATTCAATAAATATCATTTTGTCAAGTAAGACAAATGTTACAGGTTAATGGTTTTTAAATAAAAAAGCTAAAAGGCATAATATTTAATAGGCGAGTATGACGCGCCTTCAGCGACCAACCGGAGCGTAAGCGAAGGGCGAAATTTTTGAACGTTCCTTAGAAAGTGCAAACAAAAATTATTTATAATTTTTGTTTGTCACATTAGGTGGAGTAGTTCAAAACAGCAAGTCTACGAGCCATTAAATATTATGCTTTGCCGCACTCTAAACTAAAAAAAAACAAAATAGCATAATATTTAATAATCTATTAACGTATAACAAAAAAAAATTTCATCTGTTATTAAATATAAATTAATTGTTTGACAATAAAGCCATTAGTTCATATTTGCTTTTCTGCATTTTTCATACTTTAGTTTTGTGGCAAGCCCTCCTCTTATATGTCTTTCAGCTTTGTTTTCATCAAGCACTTTTCTTACATCAATAGCAAGGCTTCTATTTATCTTCATTAATCTGTCAGTAATATCTTTGTGTACTGTTGACTTGCTTACTCCAAATTTTTTAGCTGCTCCCCTTACCGTGTCTTTTGAATCTATTATATATTGAGCAATTTCAACAGCTCTTTCTTCAATTGAATCTCCTTTCATATAAAAAATGCCTCCTAAATGAATACTTTTGTTTAAATGTATTCATTTAGGAAGCTAATTATGATTTTTGTTAGTTGTTTTTAGTGTAAAATTTTATAGAACAAATTTCATTATTAATGTTATTCCTGTTCCGATTATTGCTAAAACTGAACTAATAAGTGCTATATATTGTGGTCTTGATCCTGCTACTACCGTTAGTGCTACTGGTGCATCATCAATATCATCTTCTCCTTCTTTTTTATTATTTGGAGTTGAGTCAATGTCTGGTGTATTGCTATCGTTCTTGTCTCCACTTATTTCAGCTACGTTTGTCATTACACCCATATTATCTTCGCTATTTTCCCAAGTTAGTAATACATCTATTTCTGTGCTTTCTCCTGGTTGCAAAAGTGTATCTTTTAACTGGTCTGTTACTATTTTTCCATCAGCTTCTTGCCACTTTGGGTTATCTGCTTGGTTAAATTTTAATCCGCTTGGAATATAATCTGATATTTCAGTTGCATATCCAGCAATTTCACCTTCGTTAGTTATTCTTATACTATATCTGAATTTGACAACAGTATCATTTAATCTCTTTTTGTTTATTTCTACTTTTACTACAGATTCTGGGTCATCTTCTGCTTTATGTCCTGTGTTCATTACTTTTTCTTGGCCATCTTCTATAACAATTGCCTGTGTCACCCATTTTCTTAATGCTAAATCAAAGTATTTTACATAGATTTTTTCAATGTCTTGGTCATCTTCGCCCTCATTCCATACATCAGGTGTTGAGTCCACATCATCAGGT
>CACXCH010000106.1 GCA_902766085.1 uncultured Eubacteriales bacterium | reverse complement strand
TAGTTTTTTGACAAAGGTTTTAGGAGGAATATGTCCTCCTAAAATCATTTTTGCTATTTTCCTATTACATAAAAACAACCTAGATAAATCTAGGTTGTTTTTATTATTCTTCTGGCTCTAATATTCCAAAGTTTTTGCCATCTTTTAATTTGTAAATAACATTTACTTTATTTGTTTCTGAATTAATAAATGGTAAAAACTTATTTTTCTTATCAGCCTCTAAAATCAATTTAGCATCCTCTTCTGTTAAAGGTTTGATACTATATAATATTGTTTTTATTATTTCTCCTTCTTCTTCAACATCCTCTAATTGGTTTGCATTTTGAAGTCTTATTGTTTCTGTCATATTTTGTTTATCTTTTTTTGTTTTGTTTTTTCTAATTTGTCCCTCTAGTATTTCTATGTCCTTGTCTACTGAGGCATATAAGTCTTGACTAGCAGCTACAGCTTTGTATAAATCGCCATTTACTGTTGCTCTAATTTCAGCTACTTGGTCATTTCCCTCTTTTTTAAGGATTGCTGTAGCATCAAATTCATCTCCAAAGTATTTAGTTAGTTTTCCAACTTTTTCTTCAATGTAATTTTTGATTGCATCTGTTAATTCATAATCTTTTCCTGTAATATTTAATTTCATAATAAAATCATTCCTTTCTTTTGCTTAAAGATATTTATTGCTGTGAAGATAAAATTATACTTCCAGTAATCATTATCTTTAGTTTTAAGTGTGCATACATTATATATTAAATATTTTATTTTAGCAAGTGGTTCTTAAATATTATAATATAGGTAAGTACATTCCTAAGAATTGGAATATGAAATAGCATACAAAATAAGCAAATTCTATACCAATAAATTTTCTAATGAATTTTGAATTTTCTTCTTCCCCTGTTAAGTCTTTTGTAGCAAAATACATAAATGCTATTGTAACTGCTATTGCAAAATATCTTAATGGTGTTAGTACATAATCAAATTGTGCACTGAAAAGTCTAAGAATTTCTACAACACTTAATAGTATCGATGGTATAGTTGCTACTGTAATAGTTGTAAATGTAGTTGTTAGATTCTTTTTAGATCCTTTTTGATTAACCAAAACAATTAAAGACATTGCTATCAAGCCAACAATTGGTTCTAGTAAATCCTTTAATACATTTAAGAAACGTGTTCCTGCTGCTATAAATTTGTTGCTTGCCACATAATAAATTCCTGTAATCAATGTAGCAATTATCCATAAACAAACTAGAAGAATTGCGTGTTTTAAGTAATCGTTTCCTTTGTCCTCTGACGTCTTTTTTAGTATTCCTAATGGATCTTGAAAAATTTTTGAAACAAAATTTGTTGTCTCCTTTGCATCACTTTGGAATTTTACATTTTTGATTGTTTCCTTTACATCATCAAATGTGTTTTTAGCTTCGTCTTTTATTTCTTCTTTTGAGTTAGCATCAACTTCTTTTTCATTTTTTTCAGACATAATATTTCTCTCCTTTTCTACATATTTATTTACGCACATTATAATACAAAAAAATAACTTTTACAAGATGTGTAAAAGTTATTTTAAAATTATTTTTCCTCTTTTTTAGCTACTGTTTTCTTTGTTTCTTTTTTAGCTGTTTCCTTTTTTTCTGCTCCAGGCTTTTCTTCAGCTTTTTTAGAAACTTTTTTCTCAGCAGGTTTAACAGCTAGCTTCTTCTCAATACGAGATTTTTTTCTTGAAGCTGCATTCTTACTGATTACTCCATTTGAGCAAGCATGATCAATTGCTTTTTTTGCTGCTGATAGTAATTCATTAGTATTAGCATCTTTATTTTCATTAGCTTGTTCATACTTTTTAACAGCTGTTTTATATTCAGACTTTAGAATATTATTTCTAAGATTTTTCTTTTCTGATATTTTCATTCTTTTTATAGCTGATTTAATGTTTGGCATATTCTTGCACCTCCTACATTATTAAACTGACTGATATCTATCTTATCATATATTTTCAAGAAATGCAAGGCTTTTTGCAAAAATTGTATTGCTTGCGTTACAGGTTAATGGTTTGTAAATTTAGAGTGCTGCAAAGCATAATATTTAATAGGCGAGTAAGGCGCGCCTTCAGCGACCAACCGTAGCGTAAGCGAAGGGCGAAATTTTTGAACGTTCCTTAGAAAGTGCAAACAAAAATTA
>CACXCH010000105.1 GCA_902766085.1 uncultured Eubacteriales bacterium | reverse complement strand
GTGCAAACAAAAATTATTTATAATTTTTGTTTGTCACATCAAGTGGAGGAGTTCAAAACAGCAAGCCTACGAGCCATTAAATATTATGCTTTCCAGCTTTTTTGTTCTTAAAACCATAAACCTGTAACTTTTTTCTTATTTCTTGTCTATTACTTATTTACTTGTTTTAGGTGTTGTGATAAAATTCAAAGGAATTTTTATGCAATAGTAAAGTCATACAAACTTTTTTCTTATCTGACTTATGTGAGTAAGAAAAAAATTATTTCTTGTAAGAGGAACAAATGGTAGCAGAAGTTATAATTGATAGCAATGTAAGTAAATTAAATAAAACATTTGATTATGAGATTCCCGCAGATTTAAATATACAAATCGGTAGCAGGGTTTTTGTTCCGTTTGGCAGCAAAAAGGAATTAGATGAGGGAATAGTTGTAAATATTAAAGAAAAATCTGAATACAAAGTGAAACAGATTGCAGGTTTACAAGAAGAACAGATTGATGATAATTATATTGAACTTGCAAAATGGATGGGGCATAGATATTTTTGTAATATTGCGGAATGTTTAAAATTAATGCTACCTCCAGGAAGAACTTCTAAAAACGTTAATAACAGAATTAAAGAGAAAAAGGCGAATTGTATTAACTTGGCAAAATCAAAAGACGAAATTAAAGAGGCAATTGAAAATAAACTAATAAAATCAGAGAAGCAAAAAAGAGTTTTAGAATTTATGCTTAATAATGATAATGTTACATATCAAGATATCAATATTTTTACTGATGCAACAAGCAGTGTAATTAATGCTCTTGTGAAGAAAGGCTATATATCTAAAGATGAGGTTTCAATAGAAAGAAATCCTTTAGTAAATGAAAGTGTAGCAAGAACAGAAAAACTTAAATTAACTGATGAACAAAAAAATGCAATTGAACAAATAAAAAATAGTGGAGAATACTTAATTTATGGAGTTACTGGTTCTGGCAAAACAGAAATATATTTGCAGTTAATTGAAAAGAATTTGCTTCAAGGAAAATCAAGTATTATGCTTGTACCAGAAATATCTTTAACGCCACAAACTGTCAATAGATTTATTGCAAGATTTGGAAGTGAAAAAATTGCAATATTACATAGTAAGCTTTCGATAGGAGAGAGATTTGACGAGTGGAATAGAATAAAAAATGGAAAGGCTAAAATAATAATAGGTGCAAGATCAGCAATATTTGCACCTGCACAAAACTTGGGAATGATAATCATTGACGAAGAACATGATGAATCTTATTCTTCGGAAATGTCTCCAAGATATAATACTATAGAAGTTGCTGAATTTATATCAAAAAAGTTTGAAATTCCACTTGTAATGGGAAGTGCAACTCCTGATATGCGTTCATTTTATAAAGCTAAAAACAATCAAATAAAATTACTAACATTAACTAAAAGAGCAAATAATAGTACATTACCAAATGTCAAAATTGTTGATATGAGAAATGAACTTGCAAATGGAAATAAATCAATGATTAGCAAAGACTTAAGAGAAGCAATACAAAGAAATATAGAAAACAATCATCAAACAATTTTATTTTTAAATAGAAGGGGATTTTCAACATTTGTAATGTGCAGAGACTGTGGATATACTGTAAAATGCAAAAGATGTAATATTACGTTAACATACCATAAAGAAGAGAATAAATTAAAATGCCACTATTGCGGATATGAGCAAAAAGTTGTTACAGAATGTCCAGAATGCCATAGCAAAAATATAAAGTTTTTTGGAGCAGGAACTCAAAAACTTGAAGAAGAAGTAAAAACAATGTTTCCGACTGCAACAACGATAAGGATGGATATTGATTCTGTTTCAAAGAAAAATTCCTATGAAGAAATTTTAAATGAATTTAAAGATAAGAATATTAATATCTTAATTGGAACACAAATGGTTGTTAAGGGACATCATTTTCCAAATGTTACTTTAGTTGGAGTTATAACAGCTGATACAGACTTAAATATGGGGGATTTTAGAGCTAGCGAAAAAACTTTTCAAACTTTAACTCAGGTATCTGGCAGAGCTGGCAGAGGAAATGAAAAAGGAAATGTAATAATTCAGACTTATAATCCGGACAATTATGCGATTGAATATTCAAAAACGCAAAATTTTGATTTATTCTATAATACTGAAATAAGTATTAGAAAAGAGTTGAAATATCCGCCATTTTGCGATATAATAGTAATCAATATGTCTTCAAAAAATAAAAACGATTTGCAAGTTTCAATAAAAAATATTCACAGCTTTTTGAAAGATAAAGTAATTAATGAAAAGTTTGGCGTTTTATTATATAGCCCTGTTACCTGTCCAATTGACAAAATAAAAGATAGATATAGGATGAGAATTTTGATTAAGTGCCTATATGATAAAAAAATGAATAGACTAATAAATGAAACTATGAACTATTTTTATGGACAAAAAAATAACAATTGTAGATTAAGTGTGGAGCTAAATCCAAATAATATGCTATAAGAGATTAAAACAACATATAAGAAATGTAAAACGAATATAAAGAAATAACAGATACATAAACTAAAGATAAAACAAATAACAACAAATACAAAAAAATTAAATAACTATAAGTAAAATATATGAAAAAATTATCTTAAAAGAATTAAAAAGAAAGGAATGAAAATGGGACTTAGACAATTACGATATGATGGCGACGAAATTCTTAGAAAAAAGTCAAGAGAAGTTGAAGTAGTTGATGACAGAATAAGAAGCTTACTAAACGATATGGACGAAACAATGCATTCTTTAAATGGTGTAGGACTTTCTGCTGTTCAGGTTGGTATTCTTAAAAGATTAGTAGTAATTGATGTTAATTATGATGGTTCACCATCCTTAAAACTTGTAAACCCAGTAATTGTTAAACAAAAAGGAGAACAGGTTTGTGAAAAGGAAGGATGCTTAAGTTTTCCAAATCAATTTGCAGAGGTAATTAGACCTGCTGAAGTTGTAGTAAAAGCATTGGATGAAAATGGTAAAGCAATAACAATAAAGGCTAAAGACCTATTAGCTGAATGCTTATGCCACGAGATAGACCATCTTGATGGAATTTTATTTATTGATAGAATGGAACCTGGAACTATGGAATACATCGAGGATGATAAATAAATCTTAATCAAACTTAATGGAATTTTGTTTGTTGATGTGGAAAAAAACATCGAAGGTAACAAATAAATTAGAATAAATATTAATAAAAGCTAATATAGCAATCGATAATTAATAAATCTCAAAAAGTGTATAAATTGTGGAAAGGAAGCCTTATGAAGATAGTTTTTATGGGAACTCCTGATTTTGCATTAGAATCCCTTAAAAGTTTATATGAAAATAATAAAAACATAATTGCTGTTGTAACAAACCCTGACAAACCAAAAGGTAGAGGAATGAAAGTGATTGAAACACCAGTAAAAGAATATGCCAAAAGGCAAAACATAAAAATATATCAACCATTAAAGGTTAAAAATAATGATAGCTTTTTAAATGAAATTTGTTGCCTTGAGCCTGATTTATTATGTGTCGTTGCCTATGGAAAGATATTACCAAAAGAAATTTTAGATATTCCAAAATATGGAGCAATAAATGTTCATGGATCATTACTTCCAAAATATAGAGGAGCGGCACCAATTCAATGGGCAGTATTAAATGGAGAAAAAGAAACTGGAAATACAACAATGTTTATGGATGAGGGAATGGACACAGGAGATATAATTTACCAGAGCAATGTTAAAATAGATGATAATGAAACAACAGGAGAGCTATGGCAAACACTTAGCGTAGATGGTGGAAAACTTTTACTAAAAACCATAAATGAGATTGAGAAAATTATAAAAACAAAAGAAATACAAGAAATAGAAAAAAAGTATAATCAAATTTTAGAAGATAGTGACAGCATATTTTCAGTAGAAAATGCCAATGAAAATGAGCATAAAACAAATAAAAATTATAGGCTACAAAATGAAACTGAAACAAATAGAAATTATGAACTACAAAATGAAACTGAAACAAATAGAAATTATGAACTACAAAATGAAATTAAAACAAAGAGAAATTATGAATTACAAAACGAAATAAAAAAACAAATTAAAGCAAAAAAACAAGGTGATAATTATACAATAGCGCCAATGCTTGATAAAAAAATGGCTCATATTAATTGGAATGAAAATGCAAAAAAAATACACAACTTGATAAGAGGACTTAATCCAATTATGGGAGCTTATAGCTTTTACAATGGAAAGAAAATAAAAATTTGGAAGGATGAAATTGTTAGCAATGAAAAAATAGCAGATATCCTTTCAAGGGAAAACATTTCTAACATAGAGCCAGGAACAATTATATATGTTGACAAAAAAAGCTTGATAGTAAAAACGTATGATTCTGCAATCTCAATTCTTGAATTACAAGCAGAAAATTCAAAGAGAATGGATATAAAAGATTTCTTAAATGGAAATAAATTTCAAATAAATGATAAATTAAATTAAAACTAAGCACTTCCAACAATTGACAGTCAGAAAAATGTATAATATAATCACGAATAAATAATTATCATAATGAAAAGGACATTACAATTCAGACAAACGAAAAGTTTTTTATAAAGAAAGGAAAAATTTTAAAATGGAAAAAACAGAAAAAAGAAATTTAATATTAATAATGATTGCGATATTTTGCTTAATAGACGGAATATTATGTTTCGTATTGAAAGCAGCTACAGTAGAGTATATTGATTTACAGGGAGTAATACACGAAAACTTTTTCTTTTTACCAATAGGGTATATATTAATTTTCATATCTATAATATTATCAACAATAGCAATAGTTAATAAAACTAAAAAATCTAAAACTAGTAAGGAATAAGTAATTAATATTCTATGAAATAAAGTATTGACATACTATTACTATATTGAAATAAGGTGAAAATGTTTTATAAAAAACAATAAAAAAGGGTCAATTTTGAATAAAAATAAAATGATAAAGCAACAAATTGGCAAATGGTATTTAAAATTTGCTATGAAGCAAAACATCATAAGATAAAAATTTACTAATGAAAAAAATTTTTTAGAATTTAGTTAAGGTAAAAAAAGATGAAAGTATTATTAGTAATATTGATAGCAATTGGGGTTACAGCTATTTATGATGCAAGAGAAATTACAAAAAAATATTTTGCAAGCCAGGACCAAAATACAATGACTTTTGTATTAAAAAGCATAGGCTTTTTAATATCAATAGTGTCAGGCATTGCCTATTATTACATAAATTAAAATAAAGGAAAGGGAGTTAATTATAAAAGGTAATTAGCTTAATGTGAAACAACTATGAATGAAGAAGAACAATTAGCTATAATTAAAAGAAAAGCTGTACAAATAATCAATGAAGAAGATTTTGATAAAAAAATAAAAAGTGGTAAAAAGCTTGTTATAAAGCTAGGAGCTGATCCATCTAGACCAGATTTACATATTGGACATAGTGTAGAACTTAGAGTTTTAAGACAATTTCAAGATATGGGGCATGAGGTTGTGTTTATCATTGGTGATTATACAGCTATGATAGGAGACCCATCAGGAAAGAGTAAAACCAGACCATCACTAACTTTTGAACAAACAAGAAAATCAGCAGAAAGTTATTTTGAACAAGCAACAAAAATTCTTGACAAAAATAAAACAAGAATTGCTTATAACTCTGAATGGCTTTCAAAGATGAATTTTGGTGATGTTATTAAACTTGCAAGTAAATATACAGTTGCAAGAATAATGGAAAGAGATGATTTCAAAAACAGATTCGAAAATGGTTTGCCACTTTCAATGCATGAGCTATTATATCCATTAATGCAGGGTTATGACTCTGTTGCAATAAACGCAGATATTGAAATTGGTGGAACAGATCAAACATTTAACTTACTTGTAGGTAGAGACTTGCAAAAAGACTATGGAGAGGAGAGCCAAGTTGTTATGACTTTTCCATTATTAGTAGGTCTTGACGGCAAGGAAAAAATGAGTAAATCTCTTGACAACTATATTGGAATAGCTGAGGATCCATTTACAAAACTTGAAAAATCAATGAAAATTCCTGACAACGTATTAAGGCAATACTTTGATTTAGCAACTGATTTACCTACATCAGAAATTGATGAGATAATGAAGGGCGATATTGTAGAAGCTCATTTCAGGTTTGCAAAAGAATTACTAAAAATGTATGACGATGTAAATGAATTTGATGAACTAAAAGCAAGATACTTAAATATTGCAAAAGGCGGAGTGCCAACAGATGTAGAAAAATTTAAAATTGACGAAAAAGCAATTAACATTTGTGACTTGCTTGTTAAAGTAAATTTTGCTCCATCAAAGGCAGAAGCTAAAAGAATGGTAAAAGGCAATGGAGTAAAGATAAATGGAAAGATTATTGATGATATTAGTGAAGAAATTGAGATAACTGACAATACTGTTTTACAGTTTGGAAAAAACAAATATAAGAAAATTATTTCAAAATAAGTGCAATTTATAAATAGCAAAATTAAAAAAATGGAGGAGTAAAGAATAATGGTTGAGAGTATGGACACAATTGTTTCATTGTGCAAAAATAGAGGATATATTTACCCAGGATCTGAAATCTATGGAGGACTTGCAAATACTTGGGATTATGGACCTTTAGGCGTTGAATTAAAAAATAATGTAAAAAGTGCTTGGAGAAAGAAGTTTATTCAAGAGCAAAAAAACATCGTTGGGCTTGATGCAGCAATTTTGATGAACCCTGAAACTTGGGTAGCTTCTGGACATTTATCAGGCTTTTCTGATCCATTAATTGATTGCAAAAATTGCAAAACTCGTCACAGAGCTGACAAGCTAATTGAAGAATGGGCACACTCGAAAGGAAAAGATGTAATTGCTGATGGATGGACTGATGAACAATTAGTAAATTTTATAAATGAAAATCAAATTCCATGTCCTAATTGTGGAAAAACAGATTTTACAAATATTCGTAAATTCAACTTGATGTTCAAGACATTTCAAGGAGTAACAGAGGATACAACATCAACTGTTTACTTAAGGCCTGAGACAGCACAAGGAATATTCGTCGATTTTAAAAATGTTCTAAGAACAACACGAAAGAGAATGCCAATGGGAATTGCTCAAATTGGTAAGGCTTTTAGAAATGAGATTACACCAGGAAACTTTACTTTTAGGACAAGAGAATTTGAACAAATGGAACTTGAGTTTTTCTGTAAACCTGGAACTGATTTAGATTGGTTCAAATACTGGAAAGAGTTTTGTAAAAATTGGCTAATTAGTTTAGGAATGAAAGAGGATAATATTAGACTTAGAGATCATTCAAAGGAGGAGCTTGTATTTTATAGCAAAGCTACTACTGATATTGAATTTAACTTTCCATTTGGATGGGGTGAACTTTGGGGGATTGCAGATAGGACTGATTATGACTTAACTAGACATCAAGAACATTCAAAACAAGATTTATCTTATACAGACCCTGAAACAAATGAAAAATATATTCCTTATGTAATTGAACCATCTCTTGGAGCTGATAGAGTTACACTTGCATTTCTATGTAATGCCTATGAAAATCAAAAACTAGATGATGGAGATACAAGAGTTGTATTACATTTAAGCCCTGTTTTAGCTCCTTATAAAGTAGCTGTATTACCATTATCAAAAAAATTAAGTGACAAAGCAAACGAGGTTTATGATATTTTAGCTAAGAACTTTGTAACTGATTATGATGAGTCTGGATCAATAGGTAAGAGATACAGGAGAGAAGATGAAATAGGTACCCCTTATTGTATAACTGTTGATTTTGATACATTACAAGATAATCAAGTAACAATTAGAGATAGAGATACAATGGAACAAATTAGAATGCCTATTGAAAAAGTTACAGAATATATTAATGAAAAAGTTACTTTCTAACAAATTATAATAACTAGAAAAATCAACTAAAAGTATTTGCAAATAACAAGTTACAACAAGAGAGAAAATAAAAGATTAGCTAGAAATATGTTACTGGTTAATGCTTGGAGCATTACAAATTGGCAAATCATTAACCTGTAACAGAAATATTAGTTAAAAATTAAATTCTATTGAATTTTAAGAAAAGAGGAAATTAAGTATGAGTGAAGAGAAAAAAGATTATAGCCAAACATTAAACTTACCAAAAACAGATTTTCCTATGAGAGGTGGTTTACCACAAAAGGAACCACAAATATTAAAAGATGTTTTTGAAAATGATTTGTACGAAAAAATACTTAAAAAGAATGAGGGACACGAGGAATTTGTTTTACATGATGGTCCTCCTTATGCAAATGGGGAAATTCATGCTGGACATGCGTTAAATAAAATTTTAAAGGATACTATTGTTAGATATAAGGCTATGAATGGTTATTATGCACCATACATACCTGGATATGATACTCATGGAATGCCTACAGAAAAAAAGGCAATTGAAAAATTAGGACTTGATAGAAATAAAATTCCAGTTACAAAGTTTAGAGACATCTGCAAGCAATTTACAAGTGATTATAAAGATATTCAAACAGAAGGCTTTAAAAGAATTGGGGTTCTTGGAGATTGGAAACATCCTTATGTAACTTATGATCATAAAATTGAAGCTGCTCAAATTGGTGTATTTGGAGAAATGTATAAGAATGGATACATATATAAAGGACTAAAGCCGGTATATTGGTGCACTGATTGCGAAACTGCTCTAGCAGAGGCTGAAATAGAGTACAAAGATATTACATCAAATACAATATATGTAAAATTTCCAGTAGTAGATTGCCACGGATTATTTGAGGCTAAAAATACTTCATTTGTAATTTGGACAACTACTCCTTGGACTTTACCTGGAAATACTGGAATCACAATTGGTGGAAATTATGATTATAGCTTAGTAAAAATAACAAGAACTGAAGGAATGAACTCTTTTGTTAAAGAGCCAACAGAGAAATTAATTATGGCTACAGATCTTGTTGATAAAGTTATGAAAATAGCTGGAATTGAAGAATATAGAACAATAAAAACATTCAAAGGATCAGAACTAGAAGGAACAATGTGCCATCATCCATTCTTAGAGAGACTTTCTAAAGTTGTAATTGGTTCTGAAACAACTGTAAATGTTGATTTAGTTGAAGGTACTGGCTGTGTTCATACTGCTCCTGCCTATGGTAAGGAAGACTATTTGCAAGGACTTAAAGATGATCTTGACATAATTGTAACAGTAAATGGACAAGGTATGCAAGACGATGGAGCTGGTCAATTTAAAGGACAATTCTATGCAAAATCGAATAAAACAATTGCTAAATGGCTTGATGAAAATGGCTATTTATTAAAAGAAGTTCCAATTACTCACTCATATCCTCATTGCTGGAGATGTAAAAATCCAGTAATATTCAGAGCTACTGACCAATGGTTTGCTTCAATCGATGGTTTTAGAGATAAAACTCTAGAAGCAATAAAAACAGTTAAATGGCATCCTGATTGGGGAGAGGAAAGAATGACTGATATGGTTAAGAATAGAAATGACTGGTGCATTTCTAGACAACGTACATGGGGAGTTCCAATTCCAGTATTCTATTGCAAAAATTGCCATGAGCCTTATGTAACAGAGGACTCTATAGAAAAAATTCAAGAAATTGTTCTTAAGGAAGGAACAAATGCATGGTGGGCTAGGACTGAAAAAGAGCTTATGCCTGACAATGCAACTTGCAAAAAATGTGGCTGCCAAGAGTTTAGAAAAGAAACAGATATTATGGATGTTTGGTTTGACTCAGGTTCAACTCATACAAGTGTTGTTAAACAAAGAGGATTAAAATTACCAGCTGACCTTTACCTTGAGGGAAATGATCAATATAGAGGATGGTTCCAATCATCATTATTAACATCTGTTGCAACAAAAGGAGTAGCACCTTATAAAGAAGTTCTTTGCTGCGGAATGGTTGTTGATGGCCAAGGCAGAAAGATGTCAAAAAGCTTAGGAAATGGAGTTTCTCCAATTGATGTATGTAATAAGTATGGAGCTGATATTTTGAGACTTTGGGTATTATCATCAAACTACGAAATGGATATTAATTTATCAGATGAGATTTTAAAAGGAATATCAGATGTTTATAGAAAAATTAGAAATACTGTTAGATATTTACTTGGAAACTTATATGATTATGACCCAGAAAAACCATTAAAATATGAAGAATTAGAAGAAATCGACAAATGGGCATTAACAAGACTTAACAAACTAGTTAGAGATGTAAGAGAAAGCTACGACAAATATGATTTTTCTAATAGCTATCATGATATAAATCAATTCTGCGTTGTTGATATGAGTAGTTTTTACCTAGATATTATAAAAGATAGACTATATACGGAAAAAGCTGATTCAAGAAAACGTAAATCAGCACAAACAGTTATGTATTATATACTTGATTGCTTAGTAAAAATATTAACTCCAATGACATCATTTACTGCAGAAGAAATTTGGCAAAATATGAAACATACAAAAAAAGAAAATGTTGAAAGTCCAATGCTTACAGAATATCCAGTTGAAAATAGCCAATGGGAAAATAAAGAAATAGCAGAAAAATGGGCTAAGATAATAGAACTTAAGAACAAAGTAGCAAAAGAACTAGAACTTTCAAGAGCTGATAAAGTTATTGGAAATTCTCTAGATGCTTTAGTAAAAATCGAAGCACCAGAAGAAGAATACAAATTTATAAAGGAAAATGAAAAACTAATTAGAGATGTATTAATTGTTTCTCAATTTGAAATAACAAAAGGACAAACAATGAAAATAAATGTATCCCACGCAAAAGGCGAAAAATGCGAAAGATGTTGGCAATATTCTACAGAGCTTAAAGATGGATTATGCCCTAGATGCCATGAAATTATTGAGAATCTCTAATGAGCAAAATATTACGCTATGCATATAGAAAGGTTTTATAAAAATGGAATTAGAAGAATTCGACTATTATTTACCAGAAGAATTGATAGCACAAGTTCCAATTAAAAACAGGGATGAATCAAGGCTAATGGTTCTAAATAGAGAAAAACATACGATTGAAGATAAAATTTTTAAAGATATTATTGACTATTTAGAACCAGGTGATTGCCTTGTTAGAAATAATACAAAAGTTATTCCCGCAAGGTTATATGGAAAAAAAGATACAGGAGCAAATGTTGAATTTGTTCTTCTTAAAAACATTGAAGGAAATAAATGGGAGGTAATGTGCAGGCCTGGAAATAAGATTCACGTTGGAACAAAAATTTACTTTGACGGAGAAAAATTTTCAGGAGATGAACCGGAATTTGAGAACAATGCCAGTGATAATTTAAGAAAAGCAAATAGTGCTGACGTAAAAAATGAAAACAATGAAAATAATGAGGACAATAATTACGCTGATTTAAAAAACACAAATGGTGAAGATAGGGCAAATATAAAAGAAAACGATGGTCGAAAGAAACATTTACTAACTGCAAATGTTTTAGATATTACAGATGATGGAACAAGAATAGTTGAATTTTCTTATGATGGAATTTTTAATGAGATTCTTGACAAGATCGGATTAATGCCACTTCCTCCTTATATTCATGAAAGCTTAAAAGAAAATGATAGATATCAAACAGTTTATGCAAAATATGATGGATCTGCAGCTGCTCCAACAGCAGGATTACATTTTACAAATGAGCTACTTGATGAAATACAAAAAAAGGGAGTAGAAATAGCAAAT
>CACXCH010000104.1 GCA_902766085.1 uncultured Eubacteriales bacterium | reverse complement strand
GCTAATTCTCTATCGTTATCAGCTTTTATATTTAATTTGCTTGATTTAAAGTGGCCAAAGCAACCATCCACTACTCGCTATCAATATTTCTGAATTATTGTCGAAACCAATACGCCCCCTTATTTTTAATACATTTATATTGTACCACATTTTACCATAATAGGCAATACTACTACTTGTGTTTAAATGCGAAAAATTTACTTATAAAAAAATTTAAAATAATTACAATTATTGTTAAAGAAAGTTTTACTGGTCTAAATGGCATTTTCATTACATTGTAAAATAGTATTACTCCACCTTCTTCAATAATCATTGTTAATGCTCTGCCAGCAACAAATTTTAAAAACTCTTTAAAGTTTTGTTTGAATCCTACAGCCTCTGAATTAAATACCAACTTTCTATTTGTGAAATATGCAAATATTATTGCCGCAATAATTCCAATTGCGCTTGCAATTGCACCATTCATTTTGTTTTCAAGTAGATATGAAATGGCTAAGTTAATAATAGTTGTTAGTATTCCAAATACTCCATATAAAATTACCTCTTTTGTAAATATTTTATTTTTTACTTTTTTGATTAATTCCTGTGTTTTCATTTTATTATTTATCCACCTAACAATTTTAATCTCTTGTTACCGGTAAATGGTTTATCATAAAACAAGAAAGCGTAATATTTAATATACGAGTATAACACAATAAATCATTAACCTGTAACTTTCTATAAAAATATTAACATATTGTTTTTTAATTTTCAATGTTTTTATAGTAATTTAATGGATCAGTTGGAATGTTATTTTGTTTTATTATGAAATGTAGGTGTGTACCTGTTGTTGCTCCATTGGTAGGATTACCATTTTCATCTTTATATTGGTTATTATTTATTCCGTAAACATTTTTTGGTCCTACTTTTGCAATTATTTCTCCTCTTTTTATCTGGTCATCTTCTTTTACGAGTAAAATAGGTGAAACGTGACAAAATGAGAATTTTAAATCAGGATAATTGTTTAATTGTACTGTAACAGTATATCCTCCACCTGCTCCCCATCCAGAAAAAGTAACCACTCCATCATCTATTGCATAAAGCTTTGTTCCTTCTGGTGCTGGGATATCTATGCCACTGTGGAAAGTGGAAGCCCCTGCTGTTGGGCTTTTTCTTAAGCCAAAATTTGAAGATATTCTGCTATATCCCGGTATTGGCCATATAAATAAATCAGATTCAAATTTATTGTTATTCTCACTAAAATTATCATTTAAATTATAGTAAATTGAATTACTATAAATAAGTGGAATAAATAGAATGCAAATTATAATAGCAATTATTGCTATTCTTTTATAAACGTAAAAAAAAGAACTTAACATTAACCTCCTGTAAGTTCATAATTTTATAAATTGGCAGGGGTACTAGGATTTGAACCCAGACGCACGGTTTTGGAGACCGGAATGCTACCGTTAACATCATACCCCTATGAATAATTTAACAATTTTTATAATAGCATAATTTTTTAATTTAATCAAGTACATTTAGAAAAAAATATGTAAAAAAAGCGTCTGCTTTTTTTACATATCGTCTTCGTTATTCTGCTCATTGTCATTTTTATATTGCTCATCGTCCTTTTCTGCAACATTTAAACTATCGTGTTGGTGGCAATTCTCGCAATCTTCATCGCACATATCCCAGTCAAGCTCAATAATTTTATGACATTTAGGGCATTTTACTTGTTCTTTTCCCTTTGCGTTATCATCTGCTATAAACTCAAAGCCACAATAAGGGCAGGTAATTTCAAATTCACATTCATCATCGTATGTGATATCCTCGTCAACATCATCATATTCTTCATCATCATCGCTATCTATATAAATATCCTCTTGAATATTTATAATATCCTTTTGAAGCTTCTTGAATCGTTTTTCAAGCTTTCTTTGGTTTTCTTCTAGCTTCTCAATTTTTTGAAGAATTTCTTTAAAATCATTGTTTTCAGACATATATCTTTACCTTTCATTAAACTCTTTCCATATATTCGCCAGTTCTTGTGTCAACTCTAATAGTATCTCCAATATTGATGAACATTGGAACAGTTAATTCGTATCCGTTTTCAAGTGTAGCAGGTTTTCCAGATGTTGTTGTTGTATTTCCAGCAAATCCTGGTTCTGTATATTTTACAACAAAGTCAACTGAAATTGGTAATTCAATAGAAAATACATTTCCTTTATATGATAATAATTTAACATTCATATTTTCTTTTAGGAATTTTAAGCTGTCTCCTAATTGTTCTTTATTAAGCGGAATTTGCTCATAAGTTTCATTATCCATAAAGTAATATAATCCACTATCCTCATATAAATATTGCATTTCCTTCTTTTCGATTTCTGCTGCTGGGAATTTTTCTGATGGGTTGAATGTTTTTTCAATTACATTTCCATTTATAACATTTTTTATTTTTGTTCTAACAAATGCAGAGCCCTTTCCTGGTTTTACGTGTTGGAATTCTACTATTCTATAAACATTTCCATCCATCTCAAATGTTGTTCCATTTCTAAAATCTCCTGCTGAATATACTGTTGCCATTATTATTACCCCTTTCCAAATTATTATACAAATATATTTTATTTTACACTATTTTTTATGTAAAATCAAGTCTTTTGCTTATTTTCTATCAATATATCCTTCTAGGATATATACTGCTGCTATTGTGTCAACAATTTCCTTTTTCTTTCTGTTTTTCACACCGAGAAAATTCATTGTCCTATGTGCTTCTACAGTTGTTAGTCTTTCGTCAATTTTAATAATTTGTTTATCATTAAAACGGGACTTCAATTTGTGTATAAATTTCTCTGTCTCTTTTGATCTTTCACTCTCTGAACCATTAAGGTTTATAGGATTCCCTATAACAATCTTATCTACGTCATATTGTTCAAATAGTTCAGCAAGTCTTTTTAATATTACTTTATCATTTCCATTTGAAGTAATTGTTTCTAGTCCTTGTGCTGTAATTCCTAATTCATCAGTTATCGCTATACCAGTTCTTGTTACCCCATAATCAATTCCAATTGTTCTACTCATCTACTTTTATATATTCCTTAACCATTTTTTCAAGTAACTCATCTCTTTCTACTTGCCTAATAAGATTTCTAGCATTTTTATGACTAGTTATATAGGTTGGATCTCCTGAAAGAATATAACCTACAATTTGATTTATCGGATTATATCCTTTTTCTTTTAATGCATCATAGACCTCTTTTAAAATTTCCTTTGTTTTAGCATTTTCTTCTCTTTCAATTTTAAAGCTGACTGTTTCATCTGTAGCCATAAAAACCACCTTCTTTCTTTAGAATTTATTTAATTAATCCTTCTTTAAAATTTGTTTAATTAACATATTTCTTCAAAACTAATTTCACTAATCTTTTTTAAATTTGTTTGATTTTACAAATTGTTTATAGTTTCTTCGTTTGATTCGTCAATAAACTGTTCCATTTTCTTTAGTGCTCCATCAAGTGCTGTTCCTTTGTAATATGTAGAAATAGCAACTCTAATCTTTGGGCTAACTTTTTGACTTCCGTCCTCGTTGTCATCATAAGGATAGTCATCCGCATAATCAATTTTTAGGCTTTCAAGTTTTGCTTTCATGTCTTTCATAAAATTAGTTGCTCCGTTTGTATCAACCCCTGAAAATACTATAACAAACTTTGGTCCCATATATCTTACAAAAATATACTCATTAGCCAAATTATTTTGAACAAATTTAGAAACTGTTGTTACAACATTGTTTCCAGTGTCTCTGCTAACTTCTTTGTTAATTTCAGTTAAATTAACAATTTTGAACATACATACTGCTGATGTAGTATATTTGTCAATTACTTTTTTACCATCACCATATAGATATGTTTCACTTTTTAAGCCTGAATACAAGTCATCCCTAACAATATTTTCAAGAGTAGACTGCTTCTCAACTGTTTTTAAGATTGTAACGATATTATTTTTTACTACTTCTAGTATTGTTGTATCTAGCTTATCAAATTCATGTGGCTTACTTCCCTCTATTATCCAGTATCCTATGTAAACGTTATCCACATATAGAGGAAAGAACATTGCACATTTTGCTCTGCCAAATTCCATTTTTTGGTATGGTAGCTTTTCATTTTCATTATCTACAGTTATATATTTAGGAGTAGCACTTTTTATGCTATCAGCAAAAACTGGGTCATTTTGTAAGTTTCTTAAAGTATGCCAATGTTTTTTGTCAACATTTGAAGCCTTAATCACATACTCGGCTCCATCAAAAACAACAATTGTTGAATATTTTATTGAGTATTTGTTTATTAAAATATCATTTATGTTTTCAAGCTTTTCTTCAATTGTTAAATTATTACCAAGAGTATTCATAAAATCTTGTAATACGTTTAAGCTCGTAACCCTTTGGTTTAGATTAGAATAAGTATCAACCTTTTTGTGTATTGAATAGTTGTATATCATTAAAACAATAACAATAATTACTAAAAGCACTATAAAGCATAATGCTGCTATTTCCAAGTTCTTCACCTCTTTCCTTTTTAAAAATTATTTCTCATTCTATTTAATGTATTATTCATATCGTTTGTAAATTGAGGCATACTATTGTTATTTGCGTTATTTTCTGTTTTATTCTTTTTCCCGAATAGCCCAATTCCATGGCGCTTTTCTTTCTTTTCATAATTACCATATTTTTTTTCATCATTTCTTGTAGAGTTATTTGGCATCTGTGGAAATACCATTTGTTTTATCGTTTCAAGTGAAGATAATAAATCCTGTGTGAATCCGTCTAATGATAATTGACACATTGCAATTTCTTCAAGGTATTTCTCATAGTTTTGTTCATTAAAAGGTACAATAACGTTTTTTACATTGTTAGGATTAAATAAGTCCCTTTGTAATGTCATTGATGGTTCATTGTATTTAGACATACCACCAATAATTAGCCTATAATCTAATCTTTTTAAGTTTACATATTTGTTGATTATAATTCTCAATTTACTTTCATCTAAAACATTTCTAGATTTTAAATTACTCAAAAATTTGGTTAAAGGCTGAATTGTAAATGCATCCATGGTCTGTACTAGATAAATTTCATTTGCATGTATAAAGTAATTAGGGTCTGATTCGAAATCACAATCAATCAAGCTTATATCAAAATTTTCTTGCAAAGTATCAATTACTTGATTTGAATTTACAGCACTCATGCTATCTGGTATTGATGTAAATACAGTTAAATTGTTATTGATCTTTATCCCATTAATGCTACCTGTAGCTAAACTTTGAACACTACTTGAAGCAATTTTCATTAGTCTTTGGTCATTATTTGTAAACATATAATAATCGTTTTTGTTTCTTGTAGCATCTAAAATTGCAATTTTTACATTGCCTTGTGACATGTATTGTGCTAAGTTATTTATTATAAATGATGTTCCATTTTTTGTAGTTCCAACAAATGTTGCAATTTTGCCTTTTGTATTATTTGGCATCATATTTACATTGTTGTTTTCCTTTTGTGGATTATTGTTTACTAGCTCTGTGCTATAAAAGCCAAATTCATCATATCCGCTTACACTATTACGCTGATTTGGGTCATTTTGATAGCCTCTATTGTTAAAATTATTATTTTGATTATATGAATTATAAGAATTCTGTTGCATACTGCCATAAGGATTTTGCTTTGTACTATTCATCTCATCGTATGGATTATTGGTAGAATTCAAGTTTTGCTGCGTTCTTTCTCCTTGGTTATAGAAGTTATTAGTGCTTGAATTTTGTTGACCGCTTTCCATTGAACTATAAAAGTTGTTAGTATTCGAATTTTGTTGGCTACTTTCCATTGGATTATATAAATTATTAGTATTTGAATTTTGTTGATTACTTTCCATTGGATTATATAAATTATTAGTGTTTAAATTTTGTTGGTTACTTTCCATTGGATTATATAAATTATTAGTGTTTAAATTTTGTTGGCTACTTTCCATTGGATTATATAAATTGTTAGTATTTGAATTTTGTTGGTTGTTTTCCGTTTGGTTGTACGAATTATTAATATTTTGGCCTTGTTTTATATCATTATTATCATTTTTATTTTGTTGATCAAGAAAACGATTATTATTTAATCTAGACACTTCATAAGGATTTATATTTGTTTGATCATATTGATTATTAATACTTGATTCTAAATTATCATAAGGGTTCACACTTATTTGTTCAGATGGGTTATTGGTATTTGAGCTTGAAACCTCATAAGGCGTTGAGTCTGTTTGTCCATAAACGTTATTAGTTTTAGATCCCGTAGTTCCATAATTATTTGTATTTGCTTGCATATATGGGCTTTGACTTACGATCGAATTAGAATTAGTATTTGTAATTTGCTCATTTTGTTGTTGAAGTTGTTTATTTTCAATATTTTGTATATTAGTGTTGTTTTCTGCATTATTTTCTGGTTCAGTAACAATTTTTTTAGGTCTGCCTCTGCCTCTCTTTAATGCACCATTTTCTTCAACAGGTTTAACCTTTTTAGGTCTGCCTCTACCTCTCTTTTTAACTTCTTCATCAATTCCCAAATTTGATGTTTCATTTTGTAAACTTTTTTCAACATTCGCTGTAGTTTCATTTTCAAAGTTAATATTTGAAGATAAATTAGAATTAATTGGTTCATTAGGTTGTATCTGATTTGTCATTGTATAGCCACCGCCCATATTATTAAAGCTGTTTGACATACTATATGGGTTATTTGCATAATTGTTGTACAACATAGATTGATTATAGCTATTTTCATTAGGATTAGGATTTTTGCCTTCTGTTAAATTGCTGTTTGTGTTAAAATTGTTATTTCCTATTAAATTATTATTTTGGTTAAAATTATTATCGTTAGTAATATTTGCATTTGTATTTAATCCATTGTTTGTAATAGCATTATTTGCTCTTCTATTATTATTTTTATTAATATTTATTGATGCTGGTATTACAACTGGCGCACTTAATTTTGATCTTTCCAAATCTTTCTCAAGGAAATCTAATTTATTACTTTCATTATTATTGCTATATCTAACATCGTTCCCATTTGAAAGAACAGTTCCACCTGTCATTAGTCTTTGATATGTTGCTGACTTTTGTTCAAGTATAGCCTTTACAGACATTGGTAACATTTTGGCAATTAATCGAAGTTGAGTTTGATCATATTGTGTACTTATTCTGTCAAATGCTTCAACACATTTCTTTTCATTATTTCCAATTTTATTATAGTATGACAAAATGCTCTGCATTTGCGTTTCACTTACCAATTCTTCTTTGCCATTTTGTGATACATAGTCAACAACGTCATTATCATTTTCAATTTGATAATATTTCTTTGCCTCTTTTTTATTACGTGGTTTGTTAATTAAGTCACAAACATTATTAATGCTCCTGTCATTTCCAACTAAAGCATTATAAATGCTCATACTAAATAAACTTCTTAATAGTTTGTCATTATTCGTACGTCTATCAGAGCAAATAAATATTATTGGAATATCTTCGCCCGTTATTTTTGAGGCTTCATCAGAAATTCTATCAAGTTTTTCAAGAATAAATTTATCAATTGCATCATAGTTATTATTAGAAATTGGCTCTAAGTCCTCGCTTATAACTATAGAATCATAAGATTTATCCTTTTGCAATTCATTAATTATTGCATTAAAATAATAAACGTTCTTACTTGTAATAATTTCTTTAAATTTTTGTTGATATCTACTTACTACAGAGTCTGTAATATTACTATTGCTTACAGCAAATAAAACTTTCATTCGTTTACCCCCTAAATCCTTTTACTACTATTGCAAAGATTAATGGTAATACTTGGCATATTACGAATATTGTAACAATTGCAATCATAGCATTAAAACCTTTATCTCTTGTTTCCATATGTCTAATTCCAAGAACATATTCATATATAGCACTTATAGCAATTCCTAAAAAGCAAAATGGAATACTATAAATTCTAACCTTATTAAGTATGTATGCCACCGCACCATAAGTGTTGCTTGCATAAGCATTCCTGTAATCTTCTATTGACTTTAGTTCATTATCTTTAATCTCAACAAGCTCACTCTTTGTTTCTTCAGTAATTATTTCATTATTATTACTAGCATATACTGAATTAGTACAAAATATACTAATAAGGATCAAAAATGAAATAGTACAAATCATTGCTATTCTTTTCATTGCTATTCCTCCCATATAATATGTTTATAAGTTTTATCTAACATTAGTCTTATAAGCATATTCTTTCTTTTATAATAATACACTAACTTTTCCAAAATAGCAAGTAAAATTTTATAATTTGTTATATAAATATACCATCCATTTATAAACTCCATTTGCCCAGTTTTTGTCAGTCGCATAGCACTTGTTTACTGCAGTAATTGTAGAACCATAATAGTATCTTCCTATTGCTGTTTCTCCATCATAGATGCTTGTTCCTGGTGGGTTTAGATAATATTTAACAAGTACTCTTGCAACCAAGTCAATCCCTTGAGCATAGGTTTCAAATCCTGTTGCATTTCCTGATGGATCTCTATCATAAGCTTGGTATCCAAATAAATTCTTTTTATTTAGTGATATTGATGATGTTCCCCATCCGCTTTCATGTATTCCGATTGCGGCTAAAAACACACCATTTATATTGTATTGTTTTTCGGCATAGTAAAAATATTCTGCATTATCTGAAAATACATTGTTTTTATCATTTGAATCTTGTGACAAAATTTTTTTAAATTGTTCAAGAGTTAAATTACTCCTTTGGTTTACAAGCATACTAAATCCAAGATTTTGGCTAAGTTGCTCTTTGGTAAATTGTACATTGTTCTCGTCTCCGTCACTTCCTGCATTAGGATCAACATACTCTAGACAATCTGATGGTGCCCATCCTAAATAAGTATTGTATTGTATGTAGTACCAATTATCCTGCTTATTTCTTAATATAACTTGGTCATCCTTATTTAGGGTTATAAGTTTTTCAGAGTTCTCGTCAGGATCAACGTGAACCGCCATAGTAGTAGGAGTAACTCTTAATTTGTCACCTATTATTGGAACATAATTACTTGAAAAGCTGGCAGTTCCAATTTCAACGATTTTGTCAATTGAGCCTTCCGTTATCTCTGATGAAATTTGTTCTTCGGAAATCAATTCTCCATTTTTGTAAACACTTTTTATAACAGCATTTTGTTTCCCATCTTTTCCCTCTTGCAATGTTTGTATTTTGCCTTTAGCTAGTGATGAATTTTGTCTATATTGAGTGTTAAATTCAATGTCAGTTTCTTGTTTTGTTATTGTTTCAGTTGTCACGTCTTGTTCATTTTTTTGAATAATAGAATTAATGTCAACTGCTTTGTTTTTACTTTGCTTGGCAATTGGCACTTCAATTTCTATTTTAGAATAGTTATTGTTTTCTTTTATACTATTATCTTTCTTACTTTTTTTTATTATAAAAAATGTTATTATCGCCAAGACTATTAATATTATCAAAATAATTGATACTGGTAAAATAATTTTTTTATTTTTTTTCAATTGTTCATCTCCTATAACAATTTGAGTGGTACAAAGTTTAAAAAATCAGAGCTTGTTAGGTTAAATTCTATGTCTTTATATATTCCATTAAATGCATTATTACAGCTTAGTCCATGTAAATGTGCATAAACACATCTATGTATATTATTTTCTTTTAGAATTTCTATAAATTCGTTTGTTTGATTAGCTTTAACCATATTATTTGTAATTGGAGGATAGTGTAACGCACAAATGATTTCTTTGTTTTCAACATTAAATTTTTCTTTAGCATATTTTATTGAAAGTGCTAGCCTTATGTATTCTCTGTTTCTTAGCTTTTGGTCATTTTCTTGTTCACTGAAATTGTATCCCTTTGTTCCTACAATAATTGCATTTTTATATTCAATTGCATTGCTGTTGATAAAACTAATATTATTAACTTCAATTTTCTTTAAAAAGTTATCCATTTTAGTTAACGTATTCCACCAATAGTCGTGGTTACCTTTTAAAAGGATTTTATTTCCAGGTAATTGGTTCAAATATTTGAAATCAAGCTCTGTATCTTCCAAGTGCATAGCCCACGAAAAATCACCTGGTAAAATAACCAAGTCATCATATTTTATTTCTTTCATCCAGTTATTTTTTATTTTTTCTTCGTGGTTTGTCCAATTTTCTCCAAAAATATTCATTGGCTTACTTTCTTTAAAAGACAAATGTAAATCGCCAATTACATAAATAGACACTTAATACCTCCCTTGTATAATAAAGTTAATTAAAAAACTTAATGCCTTTATTTTTTCTATGAGTTTTTATAGGACATAGTCTTTAATTTAGAGCTATCTAGTTTACTCATTTTTATATACACTTTACTCTAGTTTTAAATCCGGCTTTGCATTTAAGCTCAAGTCACTTATGTTGCCATCTATAAAATTGTAATATCCTGCTGAAGCAATCATTGCAGCATTATCAGTGCAGAGCTTCAAATCAGGCATATAAATTTTTATTCCATTATTTTGTAGCTTTAAAAATGCATCTCTTATATATGAATTTGCAGAAACTCCTCCTGCAAGGCAAACAGTTTTAATTCCTGTTTGCTTTATTGCTTGCTTAATATTTTCAATTAATATTTCAGAGCATACTGCTTCAAAGCTTTTGCATAAATCAGCCTTGTCTATATCAGGATTTTTATGATGTAAGTTTATTATAGCTGTTTTTATTCCACTAAAACTAAAATCCAAATTGTCAAAATGAGTTTTAGGCAATTTTATAACATTTTCTCCATTTTTTGCCAAATTATCTACTTTAGGTCCACCTGGGTATCCGAGGCCTATTACTCTTGCTATCTTGTCAAATGCCTCTCCAATTGCATCATCTCTGGTTTTGCCTAAAACTTCAAAATTGGTATAGTCTTTAACATACACAATTTGTGTATTTCCTCCAGACATCATCATGCATAAAAATGGTGGTTTTAATTCTTTATATGTTAAATAGTTAGCTGCAATGTGCCCTTGTATATGATTAACCCCTATAAGAGGTTTGTTTAATGCAAAGCTTAAAGCCTTTCCATAGGCAAGTCCAACAAGTAATGCTCCAACAAGACCTGGCCCATAAGTAACACATATTGCATCAACATCTTGCAATGTAATGTTTGCTTGTTTTGTTGCTTCTAACGTTACAGGTGTAATGTTTTCAATATGATTTCTTGATGCTATTTCTGGGACAACTCCACCATAAAGAGTATGAATTGCAATCTGTGTATTAATAACATTAGATAAAATTTCCCTTCCATTTTTTACAACTGCAACAGATGTTTCATCACAGCTCGATTCAATTCCCAATGTGTATATATCTTTTTGCATTAATTTTCCTCACTTTTTTTATTTTTTTAATTAAGCCAAATATATTTTCCTGATATTACCTCAATTAGCTTTACTAACCAATGATCTATTGTTGTTATTAATGGTGTAACAATTTGGCTTGCAATTGGTGTTATCCAAATAATTAAAAATACTATGTATAAAATTCTTTGGTTGTTCTCATACCATTCCTGGGCACGCGTTGGCAATATTGCAAGCAGTACTTTTGAGCCATCTAGTGGTGGCAATGGTATTAAATTAAATACTCCTAGTCCAACATTCATTGACATTGTATAAGAAATTACATCCATAACAATCCCACCCACAGTGGAATATACAAATGATGTTTTAAATAACAATCCATATACAACAGCACAAATAATAGCAAGTATGAAATTCATTAATGGCCCAGCAATAGCCACAAGTGCACTTCCTCCTTTTATTGATACTTTCCTATTAAAGTTTACTGGATTAATTTCAACAGGTTTTCCCCATCCAAAACCAGCAAAAATCATTAAAAATGTACCATAAGGATCTAAGTGTGCTAATGGATTTAATGTTAATCTTCCTTGTCTTCTAGGTGTATCATCTCCTAATTTGTCGGCAACAAATGCATGAGCATATTCGTGAAATGTTACTGCTACTAAAAGTCCTGGTATTGATAATATTAAGCCTAATAGTGCTGATGGATTGCTTATATATGATCCAATATTTTCTAAAATTAAAAGTAAAAATATAATCATCATAAATGGATCTGATGTTAAACTATACATAATCATTCTCCTTATTTTAAAGTACTTACTATTTCATCTACAATGTTGTTAAGATCATTTTCTTGTTCGTCCTTTATTGAAGATTTAATCGATAAGTTTTTTTCTAGAACATTCATATTTTTCATTTTTGAAAGCTGTTCTTTTATTGATTTTGATACTCCTGGTGCCCATGTTGCATTTTCAATTATAGATATTGTTCTATTTTGCAAATTCATTCTTCTTATGTGGTCAATATACTCTGCAATCTTTGGAAATACTTCTAAATTATATGTTGTAGAAAGTATTGCTATGTTGCTACACCTAAAGCTCTCTGATACAAGAATTGAAAAATCGGTATTTGAAGAATCAAATACTTTTATATTTTTTATTCCTTTTTCACTTAGTTTGTTAGCTAAAATATTAGCAACATTTTCAGTGTCTCCATAAACAGATGAATAAATTATAATAATTGATTTATCCTCTGGTTCATATTTGCTCCATTTATTATATTTTTCTATAATGTATGATATATTGTCTCTCCAAATTGGGCCATGTAATGGACATATTTTTTTAACTTCTGTTCCATTCAACTTTTTCAATGCGCTTTGAACTTGCATTCCATATTTTCCAACAATATTACAATAGTATCTTCTTGCATTATTTAAGTAACATTTCTCAAAGTCTGAATCATCATTAAATAAGTTGCCATTTAGTGCTCCAAAGGTTCCAAATGCATCTGCAGAAAATAATATTTTTGATGTTTCATCATAAGTGAACATAACTTCAGGCCAATGAACCATTGGGGCAAATATAAATTTTAAATTATGTTTCCCTGTTGAAATCGTTTCGTCATCTTTTACAATTTGCATACTAGAATCAACATCAAAGTTAAAAAATTGTTTCAGCATTTTTGAAGTTTGTATATTTCCAATAATTTTTACATCTGGATATCTTAATATTACTTCTTCAATTGCTGAAGAATGATCAGGTTCCATGTGATTAACAATTAGGTAATCCAATTTTCTTCCATTTAATCTGTACTTTAAGTTTTCCAAAAATTGTCTGCTAACTGAATAATCAACTGTGTCTAGTAAAACCGTTTTTTCATCCAATAGTAAATACGAATTATATGATATTCCATTAATTGGTATAATGTTTTCAAATAAGCTATATTTTCTTTCTTCTGAACCAATCCAGTACAAATCATCATCTATTTTTCTAGTACACTGCATTTTTGTTTTCCTCTCTTTTGTTATTATTCTTCAACTTTTTCAAACATATCTTTTCCTACACCACAAAGTGGGCAAGTCCAGTCAGCAGGTAAGTCTTCAAACTTAACCTTTTCAACCTCCTCATCATAAATATATCCGCATATTTTACACTTATATTTCATTTTAAACCTCCTTTTTTACAAGACTTACTTGTAATTTTTTCTTATTATACCATTTCATTACAAAAAAACAAATAGTTTTTTTAATTTTTTATTCTAAAAGTTACTGATTAATGTTTTTTACGCTTTGAATTAATAAAACATTAACCCGTAACTTCATATTATACAAAAATTAAGCT
>CACXCH010000103.1 GCA_902766085.1 uncultured Eubacteriales bacterium | reverse complement strand
GCTCATTTTGTCTTTGTTTTCTTGAGCTTTTTCTTCTTCTTGGTCAGCATTTTTTTTATCTAACTTCTCACTGCTTTTTTCATCTGTAGATGCATTCATATTTTTTTGTTCTTCATCTTTGATTTCATCTTCGTTTGCAACTACATCACTTTTTACTTGTTCCTTAGCAGTATTTGTTGTTTGTTTATTAGTACGTTTTGCTTGAGCTTTCTTGCCTCTTTTATTAGCCATATTACATTCCTTTCTAGACTATTTTGTTTCCTTATGTACTGTAGTCTTTTTGCAGAATTTACAATATTTTTTAAGTTCTAATCTATCAGCATTATGTCTTTTATTTTTTTCTGTAACATAATTTCTGTTATGACATTCTGTACATTCTAGAGTAATATGTTCTCTTGCACCTTTTGTTGCCATTTTTACACCTCCATAATAAAACTTTTTTAAGTTTTATGAATTATTTTAATTGTTTTGCAACTTCTTCAGCAAAGTTTTCTTCTTTCTTTTCAATTCCTTCGCCTTTTTCAAATCTAGCAAATTTATTAACAGTTGCATTGTGTTCTTTTAATAAATCTTTAACTTTTTGATCAGGATTTTTAACAAAAGCTTGATCAACTAAGCAAATTTCGCCATAGAATTTTCCAAGTCTGCCCATAACAATTTTTTCAGCAATTGCTTCTGGCTTTCCTTCATTCATAGCTTGTGCTTTTAATATCTCTTTTTCTTTATCAAGTCTATCTGCTGGAACATCTGCTTCGTTTACGAACTCAGGACTTGCTGCTGCTATTTGCATACAAATATCTTTTGCTAATGTTTCATCACTATTTGTCATATCAACTAGTACACCAATTTTTCCTTCTCCATGTATGTATGTTCCAACTATTCCATCTGTTTCGTATCTTACAAATCTTCTGATTGTAAGGTTTTCACCTATTTTTGAAATTTTATTTGTTAAAACATCTTTAACAGTTTTTGTTGAATCAGAAATTGAAGTTTCGGCAAGTAATGCATCTACATCACTTGGATTATTTAGAGCAACTTGTTTTGCAATATCGTTAACAAAGTCTTTAAATTCTGCATTTTGTGCAACAAAATCAGTTTCACTGTTAACCTCAACTAATGCTCCTACCTTTTTATCATCTGAAATATATGAAGCAACTAATCCTTCAGCTGCAACTCTGCCTGCCTTTTTTTCAGCTTTCATTATTCCTCTTTTTTGAAGAATTTCTATTGCCTTTTCTTCATTTCCATCAGCCTCAGTAAGTGCTTTCTTGCATTCCATCATTCCAGCACCTGTCTTTTTTCTTAATTCCATAACCTGACTTGCTGTTACCATATATTTTCCCTTCTTTCTAATTTTAAATTTGGTTTGCTTTGATTTTTTTATTTTTATCAAAGCTCTCTATAAAATTCTTAGATTTTATTTTCTTTTAATTGTTTGAAAATTATTTTTTATTGACTGAAAATTAACTTTCTATTTTTATTGCTCAAAAAACTACTTTCCTTTTTATTATTTGAAAATCTTTTTTAGTTTTTATTGTTTAAAAATTAATCTTCTCTTTTTTAGTTCTAAATTAGTTTTCGCTTTTTTCTTCTTCGTTAGCTACAACCTCTTCCATACTTTCTGCTTTTTCTTCAGGAGCATTTTCAGTTTCTGTAGCTTCTTCATTATTTTCTAAGCTTTCACCTTGTTTTCCTTCAATGATTGCATTTGCCATAACATCTGTAATTAATTTTACAGCTCTTATTGCATCATCATTTCCTGGGATAACATAGTCAACATCATCTGGATTGCAATTTGTATCAACTAATCCAACAATTGGTATGTTAAGTTTTCTAGCTTCTTGTATAGCTATATGTTCTTTCTTAGGATCAACAACAAATAAAACATCAGGTAATTCTGTCATTTCTTTGATTCCACCTAAGTTTTTGTTTAATTTGTCCATTTCTTTCTTAAGTAAAACAACTTCTCTTTTAGGTAGAACATCAAATGTTCCATCTTGTTCCATTGTTTCAAGTTCTGTTAATCTGTTAATTCTGTTTCTGATAGTGTTGAAGTTTGTTAAAGTTCCTCCTAACCATCTTTGATTAACATAGTACATTCCGCTCTTTTCAGCAGCTTCTTTAACACAATCTTGAGCCTGTTTTTTTGTTCCAACAAATAAAACTTTCTTTCCTTCCTCAGATTGTTCTTTCATGAATTCATAAGCTTCATCTAATTTGTTAGATGTTTTT
>CACXCH010000102.1 GCA_902766085.1 uncultured Eubacteriales bacterium | reverse complement strand
TAGAAAAATAGTGATATAAATTATTATTTGCATAATTTTACACCTCTTTCTATTAAATTTTCAATGTTCAAATATATAATCATTTTTCGATATAATATTCTACCTTTTCTATTCTATTATTTTTTTCTTTATATGTCAAGATATTGTTAACATAATTTTTATATTAAAACTACTAAAAAAATAGCACCTTAGTGCTATTTTTTTAGCTCTTGTTCTAAGCTCTTGGATGTGCTTTTTTATAAATATTTTGTAATTCATTTGTTTCAAATTGTGCATACACTTGAGTTGATGAAATATCAGAGTGTCCAAGCATTGCTTGTATTGATTTTAAATCAGCTCCATTTTGTAATAAGTGTGCTGCAAAAGAATGTCTTAAAACGTGTGGAGTAATCTCTTTGTTTATATGTGCTTTTTCTTTATAATATTTTACAATCTTCCAAAATCCCTGTCTTGTAAGTCTTGATCCATTCATATTAACAAATAAAGATTTATTTTTTTCATTTTTTATTAATATTGGTCTTGCTTGTTCTGTATATTCTTTTAAGGCTTTTTCAGCAAGTGAGCCAAGTGGAATAGTTCTTTCCTTTTTGCCTGAATGACACGTTACAGTACTGTTATTAAAGTCAACATCGTCAATATTTAAATCAATTATTTCTGTAACTTTCATTCCTGTGGCATAAGCAAATTCAAGCATTGCCTTGTCTCTTGTTCCTTTTAGGTCTATGTCTTTTGGCTGATCTAGCAATAGTTCAACTTCTTCTGTTGATAAAACACTAGGAACTCTTTTTTCTATTTTAGGTGATTGAATATTTTCAGTTGGATCTTCTTTAATCTTTCCTATCCTTACTAAATATTGGTAAAAAGATCTGATCGTTGCTAAATTTCTAGAAATTGTTGATGTTTTCTTTCCTTCATCTTTCAACTCTGATAAATAATTTTTTATATCCTCGTTTGTAACTTTAGCATAATTCATTTTATTTTTTGATAAATAATCATGATATTGAGTAATGTCTCTTTTGTATGATTGTAGAGTGTTGTCTGATAATTTTTTATCCTTTTGTAAAAATTCTAAAAAAAGTTTTATTTGCTTATCCATCTTGTTCCCCTATCTATAATTTATTCTTTACATAATCATTTACATATAATGTTATATCAAATTATGGTTAAAAAGTAAAGTCAAATTCTAAAAAAATTTTAAAAGTGATATAAATAAATTCGTGCTAATGTAAGTTTCTACCAATGATGATAAAATCATTAACACACCTGAAATACCTATTTTTATGCAATATCTAATAATCTCAAATTTTTTATTATCATAGGTTTCTTCTCTAAGACTTTTATATAAATTTAATGACGATACATTCAAATAAAAAATCGCTGGAATGTAAAAAAATTTGCTAAAAAGAATCAGTGATAAATTGAGCATTAATCCATTTTTAACTCCAATTACTGCAATTATGCTTGATATTGAATATCCGTAATGAAAATCCTTTATATCCAATCATCAAATTTGAAGCAACAATCCTAAACATCGATAAATCCAAAATAATTGTGATAATTATAAACTTAAAATTCTTGGATATTGAGCTTTTTAGCATTTCTGTATAGTCAACTTTTGATGACTTCGAAGCATCAATAAACTCATTTATATATGTGCTTATTGCAGCTTTTTGTTCTTCATTTGAATGATTTAATGTTATTATTCCTATAAACATTCCTAACATAAAAACAATTATAAATATTAAATATGTCTTGTAATTTTCTTCTAGATGTTTTTTTATTACTTTGTTCATTTTGTCCTCCAAAATCATTGATACATAATATCTATTCAATAATTTTGAATTGTAGAACATTATTTTTTAATCAAACATTGTATTTATTGGCTCATATCCATACTTAGTTATTAAATATTATGCTTGCATTTTTGTTTTATAAGTCATTATTTTTCAATTTCGTTCTATAACCATTTTACGTTAGAACTTTTCCATATACTCCTCCGCCACCGGCTCTTATCTGTAGTTTTCCTTTACGCGCCTCATCAATAATTTTAGCTTCCTTTTCTCCAACTACTGCTTCAATGTCATCTACAGTTGCTCTATTCAAAACATTCATTTCAGTTCCGAAGTTATTTAATAATTTGTCTATCATTTTTTGCCCTACCCCTGGAATAAATTGTAATGGAATTTGATAGATATACTTTGGTCTATCTTTTGGGCTTTTAGATTCTTGATCTCTTATAATTTCAATTCTATCATAAACTCCCATTGTAATATGTATTCCATTGCATTTATCACATTTTAATGCTGGAGGAGGAGTTTCTATTGATTTATTACAATCTTCGCAAAAGCTTCTATTATATTTTCCAAGTTTTGGATCAAGACCATAATTTGCAAGAATAGTCCTTCCATCTTCCATTTTTATAGCTTTAATAACTTCTTCAAAATTTATATCTTCCACAAGCATTTTGTTGTATTCTCTAGCAATTCTTGGTAAAGAATGCGCATCAGAATTTGTAATAAAATGCTTGTTTTGCAATTCCGAAATCTCATCTGCAATATATGTATCAGCACTTAAACCAAGCTCTATTGCAAATATCTTATCGTATTTTTCCTTGAAAATTCTTGCAAGTCTTTTTGTGCAATTTCCATAGTAGCTCTTAAATGGAGTAAAAGCGTGAGCCGGTATTAAAACTCCATTGTATTTTTCAGCAATATCTATTAATTGATATCCAGAAATATCAGACCTTTGTGTGCTTAATGTTATATTATGTATGTGATGTGACATTTCATTTGAAAAAGCCTTAATATCTGACAAATGTGGGAAATAACAAAGATTATGCGCGCTTCCGGTTTTACCATCTTCATTTTTTTCAGATGTTTCAACTTCGCTTCCAAGTATAATGCATACCTTATCCTTGTAAATTATTCCACCTTTTTCAAGTTCATACGCATCACCTGTTTTTAAGAAATTTTCAATATCTTCAATTACATAAGGTGATGCGCAATCAATAATTCCTACAACATCAATTCCTTTTCTTTCAAAGCATTCTTTTGCAATGTTTGAAAAGTTAAGTGATCTCGCACCTGTAATTTTTACAGGTTTTCCATTTTCTGCTCTTCCTATATGTACGTGTAAATCTGCATATATTTCATTCATTTTTGGTACATTCCTTCCTTATTTTTTTATACTATTTTAATTTATATAAAACAATTATTTAAATTTTAATTATATTTCATTGTGTTACTGAGTTTTTTTAGATTTGGTTTATATTTTATTACATTACTGAATTTTTTCCAGATTTTGGTTTTATTTTCATTTCATCATTGAGATTTACTATACGTTTTAAAATATTGCTATAAGTTTATATTTTTTCAAGCAAACTAATAGAGAAGATAATAATTCTTCTCTATTAGTTTATTTTTTAATAAGAAAATTTTTCTTATTATTTATCATCTGTGTTTCTTTTTTTATCTTTCCATATCATTGTCGTTTCTTTTTTGTTGTCCGTTATATTCAGCATTTTCATTGATGTTTTTTTGCATATAATCAGTATTTTGCTCGTTAATATTTGTTTTTCCATAGTTAACAAACCCCTGTTGGTAAATAACTGGCCCAGAAATGTTAGTATTACTCATTCCAAAAATCTCATTTGCAGCTTCTTCATATTCATAAGTAACACTTTCCTGCGCTTGTCCGTCCTGATACATCTTTCTTAAGCTCTCTTGCAAGATCCCTTGTAGTTGCTTTATTGTTTCCTTCTCCAGTTTTCTCTTCAATTTTAGAAGCATTATCTCTTTCGTTAATCAAAGCTCCCTTTATTGAATCGAAAGTTTCTATGGTTACATTCACTATATTTGTAGCGTTTCCAGATGTTATCTTTGTAGGTAACCAATCTCTATATTCTTCAATTCTTTCTGCTGCAGTAGCCATATTTGATCTCCTTTTAAATTTTTATTATTTTGTGAAATTATTTCAAACTTCTATTTTATTCATTTTATTTATAAACTCAATAAATTGTTCAATTAATTTATTATCTTTATCTTTTAAATTTCTGTATTGTAATAAAACTAGTGCATCATCAAAACTAAAACCAATTCTATCAGGTCTATTTAATATCATTCCTCCAAATTGGTCTGTTAATTCTAATATGTCACTTTCAATTGGTCTGTTATCTTTAATTGTATATCTATTAACTCCTTCACAAATTCTGCAGAAATTATCGTCAAATCCAAGCGTAGATAAATACTCTGCTCCTCTTTTTTCATAGCTCCTTATTTTTTCCAAATCAGTTGAGTTTTCTATTTTTTTACAGTCACATAAAAGTCTTGCAGATATAACAATATTTTCGTCAACATTAACATCTGGGCAATAAAGATTCAAATAGCTTAAAAATAGCTTAGTTAGCAAGGTTTTAAATATAACTGTATTGTCATAATAAATTCCAGTACGTTTTTTTAGATAATACATAATTTCAAGCTTTTTTCCCCAGTCTTTCTCTCCTAAAAAGTAATCGGCGAATGTTTCCTCTCCCAATTTTCCTTCCTCCTAAAATATCTACATTGAATTATAATTCATATTATTGTCAACTTTCAACTGTTTAATCAAAATTTAATATTAATGTAAATTTTTTGTAATATATTGCTTCGAAACGCATAAATTTACAGGTGCTCAAACTATATAATAAATAAGCAAGGTTATTGAGATGTGGCTGAATTGTACTTGCATAAAATTACACTGGGCTTTCTTTTTTAGTCTATTACGATTAGTGGCATTGTATAATCAAGGTTTGCTACAGAATTTGAATTATATGGGATTGTATAAATATTGGTTGCATTTTTGTCAATTTCTAGCATTCTTTCTAAATTATTATTTGAGATACTTTGTTCATACTTTTTTAGAGATGTAATTAACTTATTGCTTGGGATTTTAGTTAAGAGTTCTTTTCCTTTTTTACTGCATCCTAAAACTCTAATATAAGGTGATACTTTCCTTCCATTAATTATGTCTTTTTTAGTAATGTCAAGCAAAGTATAAAGTAATATTCTTTGTATTCTGGTTTGAGTGTATCTTTTAGATTTTATTAGATTTATTAGTTCACCTATATTATTTGTTTTATTGGCTGAGTCCTTTATTAAATTTTCCAATCCCTCGTTTACATCAGGCAAAGATTCTATTTCTTTAATTTTCATAGTTCTTAATTTATAAATAATTATTTTTGAATAATTGCTTAAGTCAATATTGTAAGTGCCATTTTGTATGTTTCTAGTTAAAATATCATAAGCGGATTTTGGCATTACATTTTTTACTTTATTTAATTGATTGTTATAAATCAAGTTTCTTATTGCTGAGCTACTAGCATAGTTTTCAATTATATTTTGACTATTATAATTAACCTTATTTCTTGTAATTCCAATTGGAATAAATTTAGATTTTTGTATTTGCATTTGTTTTAGATATTCTATTGCTAAAATATTGTTCGAACCTTGTAATATTTGTTCATAGCTATCATCATTGAGGTATTTTACTATTGCCTTTGCTCTAGCAGTTGGATAAGATAATCCTAAATCAAGCTCACTTTTCAAAATTTTTGTATATTCCCTAGGTTCTTTTGCAATTATTGATGCTATCTTTTTCAATTTTTCAATGTTTTCTTCTTCAATTCCAAATGAAATATGACTTACAAATTTTAGTTCATTTAGAATTTGTATTGCTCCATAAGCAAAGTTTTCACTACTTGATACACTATAAATTGTTGGAAGCTCAATTACCATATCAGAACCATTCACAAGAGCCATTTTAGTTTTTTCAAATTTGTTCACTATTGATGTATTCCCTCTTTGAGTAAAATTCCCACCCATACACGTAATTACAAAGTCAGCATTTGCTTTTTTTCTAGCCTCGTTTATTTGAAAAACGTGTCCATTGTGCATTGGATTATATTCAGCAATAATTGCCAAAACGTTCATAATAATTTCGTTCCTTTCTCAATTCATTGTAAAATTTTGGAGTTTTTCTATAATATTATTAATTTTTGTGCTTTTTATAATTGCTAATTCATATCTTTTAGCATTCTTTATTACAATTTTTTTATTTCTGCTCTTGCTAGTTCATCACATCTATTGTTTAGTTCAACATCAGAATGCCCTTTTACTTTGTTAAATGTTACTTTGTGTTTTTTATATAGTGAATATAATTCTTCCCATAGTTCTTTATTTTTCACTGGTTCCTTTTCTTTAGTTTTGATATTTGTCCTTAGCCAGTCGTTCTTAATCCACTTATAAATCCAACCTTTATTAAAGGTATTAACAACATACGCACTATCACTGAAAATCATAACTTCACAAGGTTTCTTTAGTATTTTCAATGCCTCAAGTACAGCTGTAATTTCCATTTCATTATTTGTTGTTTCTTTCTTTCCTCCAGATATCTCTTTTTTTACATCTTTATAAATTAAAACTGCAGCCCATCCGCCTGGTCCAGGGTTTCCTGAGCAGGCTCCATCAGTATAAATTGTTACTTTATCCATTATAATTATATGCTCCTCTTTTTTTAATATATATTATAATATTTTAGAAACATTTCAGCAAGTCTACGAGCCATTAAATATTATGTTTTATTGCATTTTAAATTAATAAGCCATTAACCTGTAACAATAAATTCTCCAATTAATTCTTCTTTGCTGTGATTTTCTATATAGCAAAAACCCGATATAACAAATGTTACATCGGGTTTTAGTAAATTATATGTTTTGGTTAAAAGCCTTTTTGCCTAGGTATTTAGCTGTTCCCTTTAATTGATTTTCAATATTTAATAGTCTGTTATATTTTGCAACTCTATCAGTTCTGCAAGGAGCACCTGTTTTGATTTGTCCAGCATTTGTTGCAACAACAACATCTGCAAGTGTTGTGTCCTCTGTTTCTCCTGATCTATGTGATACAACTGCAGTGTATCCATTTTTTCTAGCTAAATCAATTGCATCTAATGTTTCTGTTAATGTTCCAATTTGATTTAGTTTGATTAAAATTGAATTTGCAACTCCATTGTCAAGTCCTTTTTGAAGTCTTGTTGTATTTGTTACAAATAAATCATCACCTACTAATTGAATTTTGTTTCCTAATCTTTCAGTAAGTTTTTTCCAGTTTTCCCAATCTTCCTCAGCTAGTCCGTCTTCAACAGAAATTAGAGGATATTTTTCTGTTAACATTTGAATCCAGTCAATCATTTCTTCAGCTGTTTTTAATTCCTTTGTTTTCCAGAAATAGTATTTTCCATCTTCTCCAATTTTCTTAGCTTCATCATACATTTCTGTTGATGCAATATCAGTTGCAAGGGCAATATCTTCTCCTGGTTTGTATCCAGCTTTCTTTATAGCTTCAACTAGTAATTGTAATGCTTCTTCATCGTTTGCAAGATTTGGTGCAAATCCACCTTCGTCTCCAACTGCTGTAGAAAGTCCTCTTTCCTTAAGAATTGATTTTAAAGCATGATATGTTTCAGCACACCATCTTAAAGCTTCTGTAAATGATGGTGCTCCTACTGGCATAATCATAAACTCTTGTGATGAAACAGTGTTATCTGCGTGTTTACCACCATTTAATACGTTCATCATTGGAACTGGTAATGTTTTTCCATTAACTCCACCTATGTATTGATAAAGTTCTAGTCCTAAATAATTTGCAGCAGCTTTAGCAACAGCAAGTGAAACTCCAAGCATTGCATTTGCTCCTAATTTTCCCTTATTAGGTGTACCATCAAGCTCAATTAATTTTTTATCAATCGCTGGTTGATTTAGGGCATCCTCTCCAACCATTGCTGGTGCAATTATTTCGTTAACATTTTTTACTGCGTTTAAAACGCCTTTTCCATTGTATCTATTTTTATCATTATCTCTTAGTTCAACTGCTTCAAAAGCACCTGTTGATGCTCCTGATGGAACAAGTGCAAGACCTGTAAATCCTCCTTCAACTCTAACCTCAACTTGAACAGTTGGATTTCCTCTTGAGTCTAAGACTTCTAAAGCATTGATTTCTTCAATCTCTAATTTTTCTCTCATAATATCCTCCTTAAAATAAATTAAAAATTTTAATGCATAAGTATTTTATATCATTACTGAAAATTTTGCAATATTTTTTAAGATTTTTATTGACAAAAATAAATTTATATTGTAGAATAATATTTGTCATCAGGAAATGCAGGTGTAGTTCAATGGTAGAATGTCAGCCTTCCAAGCTGAAAATACGGGTCCGATTCCCGTTACCTGCTCCAATAATTTATCTGGTCGAACAAAACAGATTATAAAATATCATTCAGAAATGAATGGTATTTTTTTGTTATGCTACTGATTTTAATCAGTAGCATACGTTTTTATTTGGAAACAAGTTTTTAAATGATTACTTAAGACATTATCACAAATGAATTATAATATTCATAAAAAATAGCTCTTTATATTGAAAGAATTATGTAAATATTGTATAATTATGATATTCTAGTATATTCTAGACTTATTTTTTTACTCCTGTTTTTATCACAGGTTTATATACGGCAACTATTGTAAAATTATTATTTTAAGGAGACGTCTGTATGTTGCTTTTGATTTTAGGTGTAGTCCTTGTTGCTTTTGTCTTGTTTTTGGTGTTACGGGTAAAATATCAAAGGCATTGGGATGGTGGTCGTTGGGATTGTGATACACATGATTTCTTTACATTTATGTCTTGGGCATCTGGAATTTTGTCGATAGTCTTAGTTATCGTAATCTGTTGTCTATCAACCAAGGTAGCAACAGAAAGTATAATCGATAGCAAAATCGAAATGTACCAGGAGGAAAATTCGAATATAGAACAAGACATTGATAAAATTGTTGAGGAATATTTGAAACATGAGCATGATACATTGTCTGACCTAAAAACAGAAGAAAGTTCAATTACTTTGGTTACGCTTTTTCCTGAGCTCAAGTCTGATACTCTTGTGCAGCAACAAATAGAAATTTATGTTGCTAACAATGCTAAGATAAAGAGTTTGAAGGAAGAAAAGATTAACTTGGCCAAAATAAAGTGGATACTATACTTTGGCAAGTAATTGAAATACGAAAACTGCTTGTTGCTAAAACCTTCGAGCAGTTTTTGTATTTTTTTAATTGTATTAGTCATTAATAAAAGCGAGCCACTTAATAAAGTGACCCGCTTTTTGAAAGAGAAAAAAGAATAAATTATCTCAGTACTTCATCGTCTTGCCCTTTTGGAACTCTTGTAGTAGTTTCTTCCACGAGTTCCTTTATGGCTTTTTGACGTTTTCTTGTGATGATGTTGTTTTCCATTTGGGTTATTCTTAATGTCCGGATGAGAATTCTTCCTCACACTAATAGCCTTTCCATTCACTATTGCTCCGTGTCTGATAGGCTTTACTCCATCTGGCAAAATCCGGAATGCAATATCAGGTGAAGCTGGATAAGCTTTTAATCCTAATTCAGTTTCAATCGCATCGCACTGGGACTCAATAGCCTTTTTTGACCCATGGTTACAAATTACAGCAGTAGCGTCTTTAAACTGCTTTAAGAATCTCTCGTTAGCCATTAAGTCATTGTGTCCTGAGAAACCTTCATATTGCCGTACCGTTGCGTTTATTTGATAATAGCCATGGTTTTCAATATAAATAGTCTCGCCTTGGCGTGCATTGATAAACTTAGATGCAATTCCCGTTGGCGGAACGTAGGATGTAAACATCACCAAATTCCTAGGATTTGAGCACTCATGCGTAATGGCATTAAGTGATGCACCTCCTTGAGCCATTCCTGGAGAAACCAACATAATAAAGTGCCCTTGTGGGACTACATCAAACATATCGCCGTCCATGAATACAATATTGGTCGACTTTACATTGAAGTCTTCTTTAAAATCTATATTACTTCCCATCAATTCAAAGAAGTGTTTCTTACCAAGTTTGCCTTTAACATATATCTTGGCATTTCTTGGAATAAGCCCTCTATCTTGCATCTTCAACAATCTGTCTATGACCTCTGCCGTGCGATCATTCGTGATACAAGGTATGACAACATTTCCACCATTACGGTAGGTACGTGTTATTTCTCTCTCAAACGTGTTGTTAATTACCCTGATAGTATCTCCATAAGTAGACTCTAAAAGAATCGTCATCTTCTTTTCTCTTATTGAGAGCGGAATTGGAACAATGTTCTTTATAGAAGATTTCTCTTTTAAATCACCTGTTAGGAGAATATTATTATCCTGGCAGCCATAACGCTTGAATGTGAAAAAATACGACACTGCATCGCTTAAGTGCCCATTGTCAATCACTTCTACGGTTACGGTAACACTCGAGTCGTGATATAATTCAATGCGTTCTCCAACGTGAACACATCTTATTAATTTCACGGTTTTTTTAATATCTTCTTCTGTATAGTAAAAGTCACCATACCTTGCATTGATTCCAATGTCATCAAGCCAGTTGGAGATGCATTTACTCTTGCAAAGTTCCGTCATATAAATTGGTCCCCTGTAGCCACATCTCACAATATATGGTAACATTCCCGCATGGTCCTCATGGCTATGCGTCAAAACAATTGCAATAACACACTCAATGAGCCACGCAATAGAAGTGTTTACTGACCTACAAAAGTCCTCGATACCCTTTTGTGGCATCCAAATGCCAAAGTCAGTAACAATCGTCTTGTTCTTGTTGAACTGGTCCCTAAAATGCAGGGCATTCCTACTTGGAGCAACGTCATAATCGCTCGTCTGCAGATACACAACATTACTTTCCATATATGCCTCTTTTCTGTGCCTAACCTATAGTTGCCTATTACTTCTTCTAAACCATCGCCTCTTTTCAATTAAATGATATGTAATATCTATGTAAAATTAAAGTCTTTATTGCAGCTTTAATAGAATTGTAATTTTCTAAAAGCATTGGCAAAATTATTTGAAATACTTGAAATATAATTTATTCAATTTTCAATGTTCTACTTTTTCTCTTTCATATTTATGCTTTTGTGTATCTTTATTGTACAACATTTTCATCATTTTATCAATCTTTTTCGTAATTTTTGTCTAAAGTAATGTTACAAAATTAATCGTTAAGTTGTAAACTAATTAAGTCCAATATTATTAAGTGAACTGGATAAAAGGCATAGAAAAAATACTTTAGTGATTTTCCCTTTTCTCCATTATATGCTAGCATAATGAAGATTGGTAACAGAGATGCAATGAAAATTTGAATGAAAACTGTCAATTGTCCTTGCATAAGAATATCCCCATATTCTATTAAGCTGAGGCATATTGCTCCTAAAAATAATAAAGGTGTTTTTCTATATTCAATTGTTTTTTTATCTTCGTTCCAATCGCATGGATATGTATAGTAAATTAATATGATTGTTAAAATTCCTGTTACTTTGTAGTCAAAATTTAATAACCATGAAAGAATACATATTATTGAAATTAGCATTATCTGTATAGCAGTGTTTAATACTTTATTTTTTGTAAAGTTTTTATTTAAGATAATTAGCGAAATCAATCCACAAGCTAACGTGAAAAATATATTTAAGTTAAACCTTTCGCCTGTATAATTAGTAATAAAAACTTGAAATGGTATTTGCGAAATGATTGCAAAGATTAATAATCTTGTTAAATATTTTTTTACATTTGATGTTTTCTTATAGCCAATTACTATTTGAAAAGCAAATAGTGGAAAAGCAATTCTTCCTATTACATTTAAAAAAGTAAAATGGCCAATTAATGAATCACTTAAATGATCACAAAACATTGAACAAATTGCAATTATCTTTATAACAAAACTTGTCATAATTCCTCCTATAAGTTCTTTGTATTGTTTTCTATCAAATCTGTATAAGGCATCTTTTTTAATTTAATTTCGTTACCTTTTAAATAATTTAGTTTATCATAGTTATTCTTTAGGTTAAATTTAATACTATAGCTACAAAGGCATTGTGTATACACTTTAAACTTTTTATTGATCTCATAAGAGCCATATTTTCCATCTCCTAAAATAGGCAACCCTGCAAAAGCAAGATGAGCCCTTATTTGATGTGTTTTTCCTGTATGTAGTGTAACATCAAGTAGTGATAGGTTTTTTGCTTGATTTTGAGAAATTAATGTGTAAGATGTTTGAATTTTGGAATATCCCTTCTTAGGCTCTTTTGAAATATATACAATAGATTTTTTGCTCTCCTTAAATAAATATGCATAAAGAGTTGCATTTGATTTAGGTATTCCATAGCAACAGGCTACATAATGTTTTTCAATCTCAAAATTTTCAAACATTTTAATGATTTCATTTAAGCTTTCATCATTTTTAGCAAAAATAACAAGCCCTGTTGTGTTTCTATCAATTCTATGGCATGGTTTTAAATAATTGTAATTCTTACTTAAAATGCTTGTAACCGAGTTCTCCCCTTCAACTTCAATGTCTTTAGGTTTATTTATAATTAAAATATTATCATCTTCGTAAACAATTGGAATTTGCATATTAATGTCAATCCCATTTAAAATATCATCAGTCAAATAAATCTGAATTTCATCTCCATAATGAATATTTACGTTCTTGTTAATTCTCTTTCCATTTATCTTGATGTCCTTTTTTCTCAATGTTTTGTAAAATGTGTTAACATTAACTTTTGGATATTTTGAAGATAGATATGTAACCAATGTTTTATTATCATTTGAAAAATCAACATTTAATTTTTGCATAGTTTTGTCCTTTTCTTAATAATTTTAATAAATTATATAAAAAAATTGGGCTAACGTCAATGTTTTAGCCCATTTAATATACAAAATAGTTGTTAATTCCATAAGAGATAATGTCCTTTAAATTATCAACTAATGAATCTATGTCTTTTGGCATTACTACAAGATTTTCCTCTGAACAAAGTTTTACAAGTTTGTATTTATCTTCAAAACTTGAGTCCTTTAAAAAATTAAATTGTTCAAACCTTTTAGCTAATTTTTCAAAGCTTTGTGCTACAATAACATCACTGTCTACTACAGTTGGAACTCCAATTGCTATTACTGGAAAACCTATTGTTTCTTTTGAAATTTCCTTTCTTTTATTATTAACTCCTGCTCCTGGTTCAATTCCTGTGTCTGATATCTGAATCGTTTTTAAGAGTCTATTTACATTATTTGTAGCCATTGCATCAATAGCAATAACTTTATCTGGCTTTACAATTTTAGAAACCGCTTTTACTATTTCTTCTGTTTCTATTCCTGTTGTACCTAAAACTCCTGGAGCTATAGCGGAAATTGATATTGTATTTTCTGGCAATAGATTTGGTTCGTATTTTAAAATATGCCTTGTTATTTTTAAATTATTAACAACTTTTGCTCCAATGGAGTCTGCAGTTGTTTCTGCATTTCCGAGTCCAATAACAAGTATTGACTTCGCATCTTTAATAAATTTATTAATTTCTTCAGTAAAGACTTTTTTTGCCTCTTCTATTTCTTCTTTTGTAACAATTTCCAAGTCTTTTATATTTATAGTTGTATATGTTCCTATTTTTTTATTGAGTTGTTTTTCCGCTTCATTGCTTTTTACATTTACTCTGCAAAGTTCTATTTTATCACTTATTTTCTTATTATATACTTTGACTCCATTTTTATCATAATTCTTACAAATTTCAAGCCTTTCATCAGCAAAGTCTGTTCTATAGTTCATATTCTCTCCTTATAAGAAATAAAATTATTTGTCCCTCTCACTAGTTAAATCTAATAAGAAAATCAAAATTTTTTTATGAAATTTACTTGTCCTTCTTAGACTCCATAAATCTAATAAAAAAATTTATAACTTTCCTATTATATAAAAAATAACTATAAATTTATTATAGTCATTTTTTTACATTGTATGTATAAATTTTATTTTTTATTATTTGCGGATGTTTAAATATGAATCTTACAAATTACTTTTTGCAATAGTTGCATAAAATAGCTTCTAATCCAACATCAAGGTCAATATTTCCATTTTTTGAGTTTTCATCTAGCTTAATTAATTCAAATAAAATTTTTTCTAGCTCCGCTTCTTTAAAATATCCTGCCTGTCTTTTATATTTATTGGCTAGAAATTCCTGCTTTGGAGTCAAATTTAAGTTTTGAGTTAGGTTTTGTCCTCTACATAAGTGAACAAAGTAGAGCTTTTTAAAATGTCTATATAGCATTACAATAATAACTTGAGTTGGCTCTTTATTGTATTGCAAATTGTGTAATGTTTCTATGGCTTTTTTTATATTTCTTTGTCCTAAGCTATCTGTTAAGTCGAAAATTATGCTTGTAGACTTTTTTATTGTTAAGCTATCAATGTCTTCTTTTTTTATTGTTCCTCCTTCACCAGCATACTCAATTAATTTTCTAATTTCATTTATTATGTCTTGCATATTGTTTCCAACGCATTCTATAAAATATGACGCAGTAAAGTTGTCAATGTTTACCTTATACATTGATGCTATTTTTCTTACCTCAATAATCAGTTCATTCATATCGAGTTCTTTAAATTCTTTTACTTGTCCGATCTTGCTTATTAAATTAAATAATGAATTTTTTTCGCAAGTATCTTCAACAAATATTAAGTCCACATTCTCAAGTTCGTTGTTTTTTAAATATTCTGTAATTTCTTCAGTATATTTGTTGCCATTATCTTCATTGGAACTTGCATTGTTTGAGTTTTTCTTGCCTTTTCTTATAAACAATTTTGTATTTTTTGCGACGACCATTTTTTTATCATAGCCAAACGCTGGGGTTTGAATATTAGGTATGATTTCACTTACATTTTCTTCTCCTATGCTTATGTAATTTATGCCATTAACAATTTTTCCAAATTCCTTTTTTAGCTTTTTAAGGAATTTATCCTTTAGGTATTCATCCTCACCATATAGCAAGTAAATCATTTTGATTCATTCCTTGTAATATATTTAGGTTTTCAAAGGACCCATAAACCTTTTTATATAAAATTTACGTATGTCATTTATGTCTATTTATCAATAATAATTTAAAAATTTCTGCTGCTTTATATTATTTATAATTTGCTCCAACTATTTATCAAAAATAATTTTAAAAATTTCTGCTACTTTGTATTTTCTAAAATTTGCTCTAACTATTTGTCAAGAATAATTCTAAAAATTTCTGCTACGCTCCAAGCCTGCTGAAAAGCTCCTTTTCCATGACTATTTTCATTTATATCTCCGTCATATAATTCACTTATGCCGTTTTGGGTATTTCCATTATAAATTTCATTTATAAATGTATATGCAGTGTTTAGTCTAAATTTATTTATCGTGTTTTCTAAGTTTTCTTTTTCTTCTTGGTTTTGTTCAGCATTTAAAATATTTTTCATAGCATTATAGTATTGTCCAAGTAGCCAAGGCCATGATGTCCCTTGATGATATATCGAATCCCTCTCTTGTGGATTTCCAGCATATATCCCCGCATATTCTTTTTCATCTGGTGCAAGAGTTCTTAATCCAAATTTGTTATACAATTTTTGGCTAACTGTTATAAAAATATTTTTTGCAATTTCTGAATCACAGTCAATTATTGGATATTCCATACTTAATGCAAAAATTTGATTAGGTCTAACTCTATCATCTTTTGCAGTTTCATTTACTGAAAATTGCTTTTGTTCAATTTTTATTACATCATATAAACATTTTTTATCCTTATTGTAAAATTTTTCTTCAAATGATGATTTGCACTTTTTGGCAATGTAGGAATACTCTATATTATGTAAATGCTTTTTTAACTTGCTACTGATATCTTGCATAATTTTTAATGCATTATACCACATTGCATTTATTTCAACAGCTTTTCCATTTCTTGGGGTAACTGCTTTTCCATTAACCTTAGCGTCCATCCATGTGTTTTGGGTATTGTCACTTCCGCATATTAATAAATAATCCTTGTCATCAAGGTATATGTTATTATTATCGAGACTTATCCCATCAATGTATTTATTAATAATTTTTTTCATAGTGTTATATAATTTATCTTTTACAAATTCATAATCGTTTGTATAATTTAAGTATTTTTGGACTGCATCAATAAATAATAGTGAAGCGTCAACACTATTATAGAGAGGTTTTCCATCATATTCAGAAAAACCGTTAGGTAATAGTCCTTCCTTTTCTTTTAAAGCAAATGTTAGTAGCACTTCCTTGGCAAGTTCAAATCTCCTTGGGATTAAAAGCAATCCTTCAAAAGCAATGAATGTATCTCTTCCCCAGTCAAGAAACCAAGGATACCCTGCAATTACTGTGTGCAATTTTCTATGTTTTCTATAAACAATAAAATTATCACTAGATACAATATACTTTTTAACTAAACTATGGTAAATTTCTTTATCCTCTTGATCAATCTTGCTATTGTTATTTAGGTCTAATATCTCGCTTTTCTCTAATAGCTTAGATTGTTTTATCTGTTCATTAATTCTTTTAACCTCTTTTTTTATAACATCCATTGCGTCGATATTGTTTAACTCATCAAGTTTGAATCCATTTTTTTCAAGAGAACAAATAAAAGTTATTTCTTTATCCTCATTAGGTTTTATATCTATTGTAAATGTTCCAGGTACAAGGTGATTTTCTGCATAGTCAAAGCCCCTTTCCTTTTCTTTTTCGTAAAACATTCCTTTAAAATAATCATTATTATGTTTTACAAATTTGCCATTCTTTACCATTACATTTACTTTATATTTTTCATCAAATATTAATTGAAAACTATCTTTAAAGAACTTTTTTTTGCAATTAAATGCCGTATCATGCTTTTCTGAATGAAAGTCTCTAAAATTCATAATTGGTGTAATATTGAATTTAGTTTTAGCCTTTTTATTTGAAATCCTATAATACACTATTACAGCATTTTTCTGATGAATCATACATATTATTTTTTCTATAATTACTCCATTTACATTAAATGTATAAACTGGAAAAATATCTTTTTCAAAGCTTGTTTGATACTTGTATCCATCTTGAATTTTTTCGTTAACATTATTTGTAAATATATCATATTTTTTAGAATCTATTTCAATGCTTTCATCCACCTTTGATAGAATTAATGTTCTTTGTCTAGGTGGATTTAATGGTGCTATTAATAATCCGTGATATCTTCTTGTATTCATTCCACCTAGGTCAGTTGTTGCAGCATATCCTCCTAAGCCATTAGTTATTATCCATTCTCTCATTTGTTATTACCTCTATTGGTCCTTTTTTCTTCTTTTTTTCTTTTCCTTGTCACTTTCTTCTATTGATTTTATTCTTTCATTGTATTTATCCTTGAATTTGCTATTTTTGTTATTTCTTTCAAATTGCTTTCTGCCTGAAGCCCTAAATTTCTTTTCTGCCTTTTCTCTCTTTTTTCTTTCACGTTTCGTTTCTAATAATTTTGAGTTTAGAGTCATATATTGACTATCATTTTCCATATCTTTAAATTCAAGCTCATCGCAGACTAGTTGTATAATTGTTGATGCTATTACATCTGGGTCGTGTCTAATTGCATCTCCATCAATCATAGATAAATTACGTTGAATAAGCTTTACTCCAAGTTGCTTAGCTTTGTTTGTGTCAGGAATTACTAAATCAGCTCCTTTTAGATTATACTTATGTATAAATTCTGGAACAATTTCTCCAGTGTCATAAATACAATAGTCGATTACGTTTTCGCCAACATAATCCATTATTGTTTTAATATGGTCTGATAGCGTAAAATCGTCCGTTTCTCCTTGTTCTGTCATTATATTGCAAACATATACTTTTATTGCATCAGATTTTTTTATTTCATGTACAATTCCATTTACAAGCAAACTTGGAATTACACTTGTATATAGGCTTCCAGGTCCAATTACAATTGCATCAGCTTCTCTTATTGCTTCTAGCACTCCAGGTGCAACCTTACAGTTGGTTGGGCTAATGAAAATTCTAGAAATTTTTGACATATAGTCAATTGTTTTCTCAGGAATTTTTTCTCTATTTTCAACAACTTTTCCATTTTCAAGCTCTGCACAAATTTTAATTTCATCAAGGGTTGCTGGTAAAACTTTACCAGTAATGTTTAAAACATTGGTAGAGTTTCCAATTGACTCTGAAAAATTTCCATAAATTTTGTTCATCGCTAAAAAATAAATGTCTCCAAATGATAATGATTTTAATTTTCCTTCATTAAATTTGCAGTCAAGCAATTTTTTCATTTTAAACTCATCATAAGCAAGAGCTGACAAACTATCTTGAACATCTTTTAGTGGCAATACTTTTAAGGCTGTTCTTGAATCAGATGGAGTTTCTCCGTAATCAGAAACTGTTACAATCGCAGTTATGTTATCTGTATAATTTTTTAATCCTCTTAATACTGTATTTAATCCGCTTCCTCCACCAATTACAACAATCTTAGGTCCTTGATTATAAATCTTTTTGTTAAAAATTAACGTATTAACATTATTGGTTCTTTTACGTGTATCACTATCTTCAACAAGTATTTCAAGTGTACGCTTTTGAATATGTACAATTGAAATTACAATGAATAAAAATCCTAATACAAAAGAGCTAACAATTTTTAAAACATCCGGTGTTGATAGAGTTTTTAATACAAGTATTTTTGCTATTCCATAGCAAATTAAACACACTCCTACTAGGTTTAGAAATAGCCATCTCTTTAATTTTGCTCCGGATTTGAACCATCTAAAAAATCCATTCATTTTACTATTAATTCCTTTCATCTATGCATTTTTCACTTTTTTAATTTTCGTTTATTTGTTTTTTCTTTTATTTTATATATTTTACTTCTGCTTCAATTTTTACATTAAATTTTTTGTATACTTCATCTTGAATATATTTTATTAAATCTGTAATATCTTTTGCAGTTGCATTGCCAGTATTAACAACAAACCCTGCGTGCTTCGTTGAGACCATAGCCCCTCCTATCGAATAGCCTTTTAATCCAGCCTCATCTATTAGCTTGGCTGTGATAAAGCCATCTCCTCTTTTAAATGTACTTCCTGCACTTGGCATATCAAGTGGTTGAGTAGCAACTCGCTTTTTCTTATATTCATTCATTAAATTTTGTATATCTTCTCTTGAGCCTTGACTGTATTTTATTTTTGCTGACAAAATAAGTAAGTTTTCATTTTTTTGAAAAATACTTTTCCTATATGAGAATTTACATTCTTCATTTGAATAAGTAAAGCTCTTATATGTAGATAAATCAACTCCTGAAGTTTCTAATAAAACATCCTTTATCTCGCTACCATAAGCTCCAGCATTCATAACAATTGCCCCACCAATTGTACCTGGTATTCCTGATGCAAATTCAAATCCTGCCATCTCATTGTTTAGCATAACATTTGCTAAATATGCATTTGATGTTCCAGCAGAAATTTCAATATAATCATCACAAATATTGTAACTCATATCAGGCTTTATTTTTAAAATAATTGCTTTAATATCATCATCAGTAAATATAACATTAGTACCATTTCCAATGATGATAAGTCTTTTTTGGTACTGTTTTGCAAGTTTAGCAATTTTAATTATTAAATCTTTATCATTTTCAATCTCAATAAAATAGTCAGCTTTTCCACCTACTTTAAAACTGGTATGCTTGCTCATCATTTCATCTTTTTTTATGTGCTCTTTACTTGTTATTTCTGTAAGACTATTATAAAAATTATCTTCCATACGGTCTCCCTACACAAACTTTCAATATTATAAAATCATCCATCTAAAAATCCATCTTGAATTGTTCCTATTTTATCATTTATGTTCAAATTTTACAACTATTACACGCAAAAAAAGAGCGCCTGCCTTCCTTGTCTAGGATGCAAGCGCCTTCACGAAAAATAGACAAAAGAGAAAAGAATTTTACAGTTTGATGAAGTAGTATCTCTCTCCATCAATTGTGTATTCCTTCTTCTTCATATATCCCTTAAATTCTCCAGGATATCTCTTTTTTACAATCTCAAGTTCTTTTTCCGTTAAGAACGGCCGTCCATTCTTGAGATTGTCGATGAAAATGTCTATTTCATCCATCTTGTCTTTTCCCATGCTGTCTCCCTCTCCACGATATTCACCGTGGCGAACTATAAAAATTAATTGCGACAATTTACATAATATCATATATTGTTAATTTTGTCAATACTTTTTCTGCTATTTTTTCTTATTTTTGCTACCTTGTTGCAGTTTAGTAGAAATATTTTAATTTATAATGAGAAAATAAGCAATTGTTTTTTACACATTTGTACGCCAGTATTATTTGTATGCTAATTTACAAGTTTTACTTTGTCATCTCCTGCAATTTTTTTAAATTCTTCTATGGTGTCACCATTTGCAAATATTGCTCCACAGCTACTGATCTTTCCATTTTCCTGTTCTACTGCAACTTTTAAATTGTTTTTGTCACTTATAAAAAATCTGATTGCTCCTCTTAACTTTGCTTTTTTATTTTCATCAAATTCTCTTATATCAACTACCAATGTTTTTCCTACAAAGCTATTGGGATTTTCTGATATTTTTACGTCGTTTATTTCTTTAAATGAATTTGCAATTATTGTAACATCTTGGTCTTCTCTTATGCTTATTCTTCCATTTACTACAATTATATTTTCCTCTAGTAGCATATTTTGAAATTTTAAGTATGCACTTTCAAAAGTCATTATTTCACAAGATCCATATAAATCTTCGATTGTTATAAATGCCATTAATTTGTTATTCTTTGTGAATTTTTTCTTTATATCAGTTATAACCCCTACAATTGTTACATTTGCTCCATCTTTTAATTCGGGGTCATTTCCTTGATCAATAGCATCATTTGCTTCCTGTATCATTATAGAATTTAAATTCGAAATCTTTTCAATTTTATCTATATATTTTTCAAGTGGATGTCCTGAAATATACATTCCTAGCATTTCTTTTTCCATAGAAAGAAGTTCTTTTTCAGAAAATTCTGTTTGTTCTGAAAATTTGTATTTCATTTTTTCAATGTCATTTTCATCATTTGCAACATCAAACATTGTAATTTGGTTAGAAAAGTCTTTCTTGTGTTCATCTTGAACTGTATCTAAAATTTGTTCAAATGAGTATAATAGTGTTTTTCTATTTTTTCCTAAACTATCAAAAGCTCCAGCTTTTATTAAACTTTCTATACACTTTCTATTTACCTGTTCATTATATATTCTTTCACAAAAGTCTGTAAAATCTTTAAATTGTCCATTTTCTTCTCTTTCTTTTACAATATTATCAACAGCATTAATTCCTACATTTTTTACACTTCCAAGTCCAAATCTGATTTCGTTGCCTTCAACTGTAAAGTCTCTAAAGCTCTTATTAATATCTGGTTTTAAAATTTTTATATTTAATCTCTTGCATTCATTAATGTAAATTGGAATTTTTTCAAGTTTTCCTAGAAAACTATTTAACATTGCAGCCATAAATTCTGCTGGATAATATGCTTTTAAATAAGCCGTTCTATATGAAACAACCGCATAACAAGCTGCATGTGACTTATTAAATGCGTATTTAGCAAATTCAGCCATCTCATCAAATATTTTATTAGCTGATTTTTCATCTATTCCGTTTCTTATACAACCGGGTATTTCAACATTTCCGTTTTCGTCTAGTTTACCATATACAAAGTTTTGCCTTTCTTTTGCCATTACATCAACTTTTTTCTTGCCCATTGCTCTACGGACTAAATCTGCTCGACCTAGTGAGTAACCTGCTAAGCTTTGTACAATTTGCATAACTTGCTCTTGATATACCATACATCCATACGTTACTTTTAAGATTGGCTTTAAGCTCTCGTGTGTATATACTGCGTGCTCTGGGTCTTTTTTGTTTGTAATATATCTTGGAATTTGATCCATTGGACCGGGTCTATATAGTGAAACTCCTGCAATTATGTCTTCAAGACAATCCGGTTTTAGTTCTTTCATAAAGTTTGTCATTCCTTGGCTTTCAAATTGGAATATTCCAATCGTATTTCCATCTTGCCATAGTTTGTAAACCTTTGGATCATCCATATTTTGATCGAATTTTACATCAATTCCCCTGTTTTTCTTTATAAGTTCGCAAGCATTTCTAATAACTGTTAATGTTCTGAGTCCTAAAAAGTCCATTTTTAGTAGTCCAAGTTCTTCAAGAGTTGTCATTATATATTGAGTTGAAATTATATCATCTCTTGCATATAGTGGAACATAGTTTACTACAGGTTCTCTTGCAATAATTATTCCGCAAGCATGAGTTGAAGCTTGTCTAGGCATTCCTTCAAGAGCCATCGCAATGTCTAAAAGCTTATGTACTTCTTGGTCGTTATCATATAAGTCTTTAAATTCTTTATTTTTTTCCATAGCTATTTTTATAGTAATATGTGGCTCATTTGGAATCATTTTTGCTAGCTTATCAGCCTCAGAATAAGGGAAATCAAGGACTCTTGCTACATCTCTTATTACCATTTTTGCAGCCATAGTACCAAATGTTATAATCTGAGTTACGTGATCTCTACCATATTTTCTAGAAACATAATCAATAACATCTTGTCTTTTTTCAAAATCAAAATCAATATCAAAATCTGGCATACTGATTCTTTCAGGGTTTAAAAATCTTTCAAATAGCAAATCATATTTCATTGGATCAATATCTGTTATCTCTATTGCATACGCAATAATAGAGCCTGCTCCTGAGCCTCTGCCTGGTCCTACAGGAATTCCATGCGATTTTGCATAATGAACATAGTCCCATACAATTAAAAAGTAGTCTACATATCCCATTTTCTTGATTACGCCTAGTTCATAATCTTTTCTGTCAAGAATTTCTTTTGAAGGATTTTCACCATATCTCTTTTTTATTCCATCATCTGCAAGCTTTTTTAAATAATCATAATGAGTTTCAAATTCTTTTGGAACATCATAATTTGGTAGAATTGTATGTCCAAACTCAAATTCAACATTACACTCTTCTGCAATTTTTACAGTATTTTCAATAGCTTCTGGCACAGCTTTAAAATATTCAATCATTTCTTCTGGTGATTTTATATAAAGTTCATCTGTCTCAAACTTCATTCTGTCTTCATCTGACATTCTCTTTCCTGTTTGAATACATAGCAATACCTCGTGGTTATATGCATCTTCCTTTTTCAAATAGTGAGAATCATTTGTCGCAACTAATGGAATATTAAGTTCTTTTGATAATTGTATTAGTTTTTGATTAACCAATACCTGCTTTTTTATTCCATTATTTTGTATTTCAAGATAATAATCATCTCCGAAAACACTTTTATACCAAAGAGCTGCCTCCTTTGCTTTTTCAATATCATCGTTTAAAATATCGGAAGCAACTTCTCCAGCTAAACAGGCACTTGAGCAAATGATTCCTTCGTGATATTTTTGTAGTATTTCCTTGTCAACTCTTGGTTTGTAATAATAACCTTCTGTGAAGCCAAGTGAAACGATTTTACACAAATTGTGATAACCTTGCATATCTTTTGCGAGCAAAATCAAATGATTGTATTTGTTATCAATTCCCGGTTCTTTGTTAGTACATTTTCTAGGAGCAACATAAATTTCACATCCAATGATTGGCTTTACCCCATTAGCTTTGCATGCTTTGTAAAAATCGATTGCTCCAAACATAACCCCATGGTCAGTAATTGCCATTGCATCCATCCCAAGCTCTTTTGCTCTAACAGGCAAATCTTTGATTCTGTTTGCTCCATCAAGTAAACTAAATTCACTATGTACGTGCAAGTGTACAAATTTTCCATTTAACATAAGTTTCTCCTATTCTTGTGTAGTTTCAATATCAGTGTTTTCATTGATACAATTTTTGTGTAATTTCAATTTCGGTGTTTTCATTGATGCAATTTAAAATTTGCTTCATTATTAATTTATCAATAGATACACACCCTAAAGTATAGTCTGATTTTTTGCAATGCAAAAATATCGCACTCCCTTTATTAGGAATATTTTCAGGGTTAGATTTTATTTCAATACCATATTCATATTGTTCTTTATATTCTATTAAATGTTCTGCAGAATTCCAATCTTTTTCCACTTTTGATATATCAACCAATGTATTATAATATCTTGAATTAGAGTCATCAACCCAATATAAGTCTTTTGTTATTTCAGTATAGTCATTATATAAGATCTCTTCTTTTTTGTGAGTTCCAAAAGCTTTCCCTAGTTTGAATCTTCCAATAGGAGTTTTTCCATCTCCTTCTACTTTATTTTCGGTTGCCCCGTTTTTTCCAATATAAGCTTCTGTTTTTATATTGTGCTTTGGAAATGTTAATATAGCTTTATTGCCATTGTTAATGCTTACATAAATAATGTTTTCATCAGCACTTTTGTTCATATTCTTTCAAATCCTCATTTCTCTTGATTATCCTGCCATTTTAGGATTGTTTTTTTTATTATTTAATTTTCCAGTTTTCTGTTCTTTTTTATTGTCTAGTGATTCCAGATTTTAGTTTCTTTTTATTATCTATTCATTTCAGAATCTTGTTTCTTTTTATTATCTAATTCTTCGGCTTCTCTCATTTTTCTGTCATCCAATGCGTTTGTTTCAAGTTTCTGCCCTGTTTGATTTTCTAATTCAATTTTTTCTATTCTTTTTATAAATTCGTTGTATACATATTGCATTATTTGCATCTTTTTTGAATATTTTTCATCATCCGTCTTTCCACTATTGTCAATTTTTTCAAAAACATCTTTACACTCATCTGATATTTTATCTAAGATGGTTGCATATTTTAAAAGTTGTTTTAACGCTGCTTTATTTGTTGACATTGTATGGTTATAATTTCCATTAATATCACCATAAGGTCCTATTGGATTTCCACCCATAGCTGATAGCTCAATTAATAAATCTAACGGATGTTTTAATCTAATAATATCATTTGTTGAATTTGCCCTTGAATTTCTGACCTGCCTATTTTCTATATCGTTGCTTGTATCTCCAAATGGGCTAATAAAATATGGTGTTTTCTTTTGTTTATCCCTAACAGCTTGATTGGCATACACCATTGAGCATATAAAATTAAAAATTTCGTTTTTTCCAATAGTCTGATCTGAAAAGTTTAAATTGTCCGGTTTAATTGCAGGCCTTTGATATATTACTCCTCCTGTACTATGATAATTCAAATATCCAAATAGTTTATTTTCTTTATTTAGATGTTCAAGTAAATTTAATATCGCTTCAGTTTCTTTTTCCAGTTTAAATTGGCTTTTTTCATCATAGCTATCACTATAAAAAGCACAATTAATAGGCCCTGGGTGTGAAGTATCAATGTTATTTTGTCTTGATGACTTCATTGGAATCGTTGCCCCCTGCTTCATCTTTTCTATGTTAACATTGTACTCTGTATTTGCTTGTATATCTATGCCATTTCCATTAGCACTCCAAGTCTGCAAACACCCCTTTGGCAAATCAGGGTATTTTTCAAAAATATTCTTTATTGATTCTCTTATTTTTGAATATTTGTCAGGTATGCAAGTATAATCTATATCTTTAAACATTTCCTGGTGCTTTTTTAAATCTTTTTCTGATAAATCATCATTTTTATAATATAAATAATATTTTTTACATATTTTCTCGGCCTCATCTAGTGGCATATCTCTTGGAATAATTTTTCTAATCGCTGATGTTGAAATAATATATCCTTCAGGATTTAAAATTGGAATAAAACGAATAGTATAATCTTTTAAATAAGGTTTCCATTCGCTGTAATTGTTGGTTATATCATCCATCAAATTAAGAATAAAATCTGTTGTAATTATTTCACATCCATGAGTTGCACCTGTAATAACAATATTTCTATCACCATTTCCAATTAAATATTGACTTATAGGCAAGCCATATTCAGTGTTTCCGATTATTTCATCTTTAGTAATAACGCCCTTTGAAGTAATTTCATTAAGCTTATCTAAAACTTGTTCATAGTCTAATATTTTATTTCTTTGCAACTTTCTCTCCCATAAGTATTGATTTTTATAAATATTTATATCACAATTTTATAATTATTACAATATTTTTGATTAATGTTAAATAAATTACTAATTGTAGCTATTAAGTAAATAATTTTTAATTTGTAAAAAAAATAAACAATACTTTTAAGAAAAATACATCTATTTAGACATAGAAGTCAGAGTATTTTTTAAAAAAGTTTTTGCTTATTTTTAAATTTATGTTTATTAATATTGATATCTAGGTTTAAGTAATATTTAATATTTCCAAGCGTCTTAATTGCTAAGAAATTC
>CACXCH010000101.1 GCA_902766085.1 uncultured Eubacteriales bacterium | reverse complement strand
TAATTTAATTATTCATGAATTTACTCATTATTGTGCAAAAGAGTATACAAATTATACTTTAGGAACAAAATGGATACAAGAGGGATTGGCAATAAATTTATCACATCAAAGATATTTTGAGTTTGAAATAACATCATCATTAGAAGATATACAGAATAATAAATGTACATATAATGATGCCTATACCTTAATGAAATATGTAATGGAAACCTACAATCGTGAGTTTGTTTTGAATTTTTTGATAGATAAAAGAATGCAAGAAAAAACATTAATTGAAGCATATAACAAATGTAAAAAATAAAATTATTCCTGTTTGTGAAATTTAAAATATTATGGTATAATATTTTTAGTTCTTAATTTAGTAATTAAAAAGAAGGGAGCTGATAATTATGAAAGAGTTAGCTTTACAAATAATTCAAAGATTACCTAATAATGTAACTGATGAAGAAATTGCAGATACATTTTTATTAATAGGTAGTATTATTAAAGGATATAAACAAGCAGAAGACGGACAAAGCATTTCAACAGAAGACCTTTTAAAGGAGATTAAAGCATGGGAATAAAATGGACGCCACTTGCAATTAATCATTTACACGAATTTATTAAAATTTCTAAGGCTGAAAAAGAAAATAAACAGAAATATTTAGAAAATTTAATTAATTTTACAAATTGTATTATTGATAATAATGAGATTGGAAAAGCCTTGTTTACATATAATAATATTACATTTAGACAATTATTATACAAACAACATAGAATTATTTATTATATTAATGATAATCAAATATATATTGTTTCTGTTATTCATACTTCACAAAATTTAGAGAAAGCGATAAAAATAGTTGAAAAGTTTATTAAAAAATAATTATCATAAAAATATGTTAATATGAGAAAAGAAGATATTAATATAGAGAATAAAATGTAATGCAATAGTAATGAAACGCTGAAAAAGTTAATTGAAAACAGATATAAAATAGTGTAATTCTTATGAAAAAACATCAAGAATTTAGCCGATTTTGAAGCATAATGAAGCTATATAAATGCAGTTATTATGGTATTTTGAACATGAGGGGCCAAATAATTAAATCCTGGAAGTTAAGAGAAATCAAAGCTTTCAGAATTTTTCTTTAACTAAAGTAATGCAATTGTAATGCCGTAAAAACACCGTTAAATACAATTATAAAAAAGTAAATAATATATTATTTTATAAATTTGAAGAAATCGGATTTACCTTATCAAGCGAAGATGTTCAAAATAGTAAACTTTAAGTTTTTAATATTATACTGATGTGTGTTTCATATCGAAAAAACAGTAGCCAATAACAATTAATAAATACAAGTACTTAAATAGTGTTTACATAAACAATATAATGAAAATGCAAAAATTAACAAATCTATATAAAGAGTTGAAATCATTAAGAGATGTGCTAAATCTTTCACGGTAATCTATTAAAACAGGTGCTAAAATATAATTCAATAAATAAAAAAACGAAATAACAAATGCGAAATTAATAATTAAATAAAATAACAAATGTAAAGAATATATAAGTTTATAAAAATTAATGAGGTATAAAAATGGAAACAGATGAAATAATTGAAGAATTAAAATATTATAATGAAGTTTTGCCAAAAGCAGCATTGAAAGTAGCAATGGCTAATAAAAAAGAAATTACACCAAAGTTACTAGAAATGCTAGAATATACAAAGAACAATCTGTATAGAATTTATAATGAAGAAGATGACTTTTTTGGATATAACTATGCCTTTTTCTTACTTGCCGAATTTAGAGAAAAGAAGGCTTTTCCATATTTGATTGACTTATTGCATAGAGATAAGGAACAAAGTGATGATATAGTTGATTATATTTTAGGGGACGATTATCCTGATTACTTACCAAGGCTTTTAGCAAGTACTTACAATGGAGATGACAATGCATTATTTGATATTATTGAGGATAAAAAAATAAATGAGTTTATAAGAAGTAGCACACTTACAACATTTGAAATATTATATCTAAATGGAGTAAAAGATAGAAATTTTATAGTAGATTATTTTAAAAAGTTAATAAATAATAATGAAGGCGAGAGTACATGCTTAGAAGATGAAATTATTGAAGAAACTAAAGATCTAAGATTAATTGAATTTGGACTTGTGTCCAAAAACTTGACATAGATCCATTATTTCAAATACTTGTATTGGAGGAAGGCTGTATCATGATTACCATAGAAAATTCTTATCGCCTACAATTGACTTCTATATGACACCAAATGATTTTGTTGAATTTTGCATTAATTTAAAATATTATCTTTCTTTAGACATTATCCCATTACCAGAATACAAAGTAGAATACTTAAATAGCTTTTTGTTTTGCAAAATAGGAAAATTAATTGCTGCATTTGGGCATTCAAATAGTGACTATGAAAAAATTATAGAAAATTGGGATAAAAGAAAAGAGCGAGTAAATTATAATAATATTGTAGTTATATGTACTGACAGAAATATCTTAAATAATTTAATTACAAGATGTGACGATAATGTGGTTAAAAAATTTGGAGAAATTCCTTATAAAAAGGTTCTATTTACTACAAAAAAATATAGCTATGAATATACTGCGTATTTGAAATCATTTTGTAATGAACAAGCTTGTCCGGAAGCTACAAGGCCATCTATTACAAGAAAAGGAAAATATATTTTAGAGGAAGATGGATTTGATTTAGATAAATTTATATTGGGATAGAAATTTTATATAAATTAAGTAAAGTTTAAAGAAAAACGTTGTTTGAAGAAAGATTTAAGGGATATAATCTTTTGTTTAATTGGATTCAAAAATATAGTGAAATATTAGAAAATAGAAGACAAAAGGATATATTATATATTTATAAAAATCAAACTTTGAGAACGAAAAGCAATGTCTAAGAAAATTGAATGAAGAAGGGAAAAAATGTTTACATATCTTGCATTTTTGTGATATAATAAAATTACTTAGATTTTGAAAGGATTTCAATAAAAATGAAAGCAATAGAAATACGTAATAAATATCTTGACTTTTTTGAAAGGCACGGACATAAAGTAATACCAAGTGCATCATTAGTACCTGAAAACGACCCATCTGTTTTATTCACAACAGCTGGAATGCAACCACTTGTACCATATTTACTAGGTGCAAAGCATCCAGAAGGAACAAGGCTAACTGATTATCAAAAATGCCTAAGAACAAACGATATTGAAGAAGTTGGTGACAACCGTCATTTAACTTATTTTGAAATGCTCGGAAATTGGTCACTTGGTGATTATTTCAAAAAAGAATCAATTGCAATGAGTTTTGAATTTTTAACTAAAGAGTTAAATATTCCTGTAGATAAAATATCTGTAACTTGTTTTGCCGGAGATGAAGATTGTCCAAGAGATGAGGAAACAGCTAATTACTGGAAGGAACAGGGAATTCCAGAAGACCATATCTACTATTATGGAAAAGATGATAACTGGTGGATAGCTGGTGAAGAAGGACCTTGTGGACCTGACACTGAAATGTTTTATGATACTGGAAAAGAACCTTGTGGACCTAACTGTGAGCCATCTTGTGATTGTGGAAAATATGTTGAAATATGGAATAATGTTTTTATGGAGTATCTAAAGAAAGATGGAAAATATACAAAGCTTTCTCAAAGGAATGTTGATACTGGAATGGGACTTGAAAGAATCACATTTTTACTTCAAGGCAAAGAAACTCCTTATGATACTGAATTGTTTACACCAATTATGGATAAATTAAAGGATCTTGCAAAAAATGACAATATTGAAAGCAGAAGGATTGTTGCAGAACACCTAAGAGCAAGTATGATGATCGCTGTTGATGGAGTAAGACCTAGCAATATTGATAGAGGATACATTTTACGTAGATTAATTCGTAGAATGACTCGCCATTTAAATAAGCTTCAAATTGATTTAAAAGAACTTGATGGCTTAATTGATCTAGATATTGACACATTAAAAGATATGTATCCAGAACTTGCACAAAATAAAGAAACAATAAAAGAAGTAATTTTAACTGAAAAAGACAAATTCATGAAGACTCTTATGAGAGGCGAAAAAGAATTTAACAAAGTTATGCAAAAAATTAAATCTGAAAATTTGGATATAATAGATAGCAATAGTGTATTTAAATTGTATGAAACTTATGGATTTCCACCAGAGGTTACTAAAGATTTAGCAACTGAAAATGGATTAAAAGTAAATATGGATGAAGTAAATGAATTATTCAAAAAGCATCAAGAAAAGTCAAAACAAGGCAGTGATAAGAAATTTAAAGGTGGTCTAGCAGGGAATAGTAGCAAAGAAATCCAATATCACACAGCAACTCATCTATTAAATGCAGCATTAAAAATAGTAATAAATAAAGATGTTCATCAAAAAGGCTCAAACATTACAGATGAAAGAATGAGATTTGATTTTACTTGTGATCACAAACTTACCGATGATGAAAAGAAGCAAGCTGAAGACTTGGTTAACAAATGGATAAGCCAAGGACTTGAAGTCAAATGCGAAAAGATGAACAAAAATGATGCGATTAAATCTGGGGCAGAATGTATGTTTATAGAAAAATATCCTGATGAAGTTACAGTTTACACAATAGGAGATGTGTCAAAAGAAATTTGTGGTGGTCCTCATGTAAAAAATACATCAGAATTAGGCCATTTCAAAATTGTAAAAGAGGAAGCTAGCTCAGCTGGGGTTAGAAGAATAAAAGCAATACTAGAATAATTTTTAAGAACAATTTATAAGTCTATAGTTTATTTTTAAATAGTAATCTCTATACAAATTTGATTGATAGCTTAGACACGATAAATTACCAATATATCAAATAAGGGAACATTAATAAACATTTTATAGATTAAGAAAAAAGCGAAAGGTATATTTTTAATTAATTTTTAACCTTTCAAGAAAGGAATTAAAATGGAAGATGATGTATTTTGTAAAATTATAAGAGGGGAACTACCATCAACAAAGATATATGAAGACGACAAGGTTATTGTAATAAAGGATGCAAATCCAATAGCAAAAATTCATTGGCTTGCTATACCTAAAAAACACGTTTTAGATATAATGGAAGCTGATGATGAAATGATTTCATATATATTTGATGTAATTAGGAAGGTAGCAAGAGAGAATGGTCTTGCAGAAGACGGATTTAGAATAACTACAAATATTGGTGAAAATGGAGGCCAAGCAGTTAAACATCTACATTTTCACATTTTAGGAGGAGAAAAACTTCCAACAAGAAGCCAAAAAAAAGAACACTAAAAATTTAAGAAAGATTTATTTAGAAAAATATTTTTATAAATAGTAAAGAATGACCTAAAAATTAATTTTTTATAAGAATGAAAGAAAAAGAGGATAAAAAATGTTTAATAGTTTAAAATATAATAAGGTATTAACCGTGGTAATTAGTATAGCAGTAGTTACTATAGTCTTGGTAGCAGGATTTTGGGGATATGATGTATATAGAAGACATAAAATAAACAAAAATGCTCAAGAAGCGGTAAACGAATTTGATAATCAGATATCACAACAAACAATAAAAGGAAAAGGAGAGGGCAATTTAGAGCAAAATACTAATATTGATCTTAATGACATTATAGACAACCAAAATACAACTAATGAAACTTCAGATTCAAACATAGCAAGGGTAACATATAAGGGATTTACAATGCTTGGAAAAATCGAAATACCAAAAATAAAATTGAATTTACCTGTACTTGACAGAGCGACGGCAAGTTCAATGGAGGTTTCAGTTGGAGTAGCCTATGGTCCTCGGACTAAATAAGGTAGGAAATACTGTTATTATGGGTCATAATTATAGAGATGGAACATTTTTCTCGGACCTATATAAAGTGGAAGTTAATGACTTAATATATATAACAGATAATTCTGGAGAACGCATTGAATACAAAGTTTATAATGTATATGAAACTCCTGCATCAGACATTAGCTATGCATCAAGAGATACTGCAGGAAAAAGAGAGATTTCATTATCAACCTGTACTGATGATGTACAAAATAGAATAATAATTTGGGCAAGAGAAAATCAATAGTAAGAATATATATTCGAAATACAACAAAAATTACTACAAAAGAGAATTAAATTAACAAAAATTAGTTGACAATATTATAAAAATGGGGTAAAATAGCAAGGTAGGTTAAATTACAAATCCAAATGGTGGATTTAGCGTAGCTGGTTAACGCGCCAGTTTGTGGCACTGGAGACCGTGGGTTCGAATCCCACATTCCACCCCATTT
>CACXCH010000100.1 GCA_902766085.1 uncultured Eubacteriales bacterium | reverse complement strand
TTGGTGCAGATGGTGGGAATCGAACCCACATGCAATTTCTTGCGACAGATTTTGAGTCTGTTCCGTCTACCAGTTTCAGCACATCTGCATAAATTACTTTATTATAATAGCATAAAAAGCTAGTTTTGTCTAGCTTTTTTCTTTAAATCCTTCTGCTAGTTTTTCAATTGCTTTTGTTTCTATTCGTGAAACATAGCTTCTTGAAATATTTAGCATTTTTGAAATTTCTCTTTGTGTTTTTGGGCTTTCCCCATTAAGTCCAAATCTTAATTTAATTATTTCTCTTTCTCTAGGTTTTAATTTTTTCTCGATGCTATCATATAGCTTTTTCGTTTTTATTTTTGAGTCCAGTTCTTCGTCAATGTTTTTTTCATCATTTTCTAGAATGTCACTAAGTGTTATACAATTGTCGTCCTTGTCCTTGCCTATTGGATCTTCTAGGTACACTTCTTTATCTTGTTTTTTCTTGGTTCTAAAGTACATTAGTATTTCATTGTCTATGCATTTTGAAATGTATGTAGATAGTTTTATTGATTTTTCTGGGTTGTATGTATTTACCCCTTTAATTAATCCTATTGAGCCTATTGATATTAGGTCATCTTGTTCAACATTAGATGATGCATATTTTTTACAAACGTGTGCAACAAGTCTCAGATTATGCTCTATTAAAATATTTTTAGCCTTTTCATCTCCGATTTTCCATTAAATTTACATACTTTTTTTCTTCATCGATGCTAAGGCTCTTTGGAAAAGCTACTAGTACTCCATTCAATTCGCACCTCCATTTACTTACAAAATAATTATATGCGTAAGACAAATTTCGCGTGCCTGACCCTTTTAATATGTACTAGATTAATCTTTTTTTATTTTGAGCTTTTCCATTTATATAAATGTTTTTAGCAATTCATTTTTAGTTATAGATTGATGTTTTTTAAGGTAGAAAAGCTTAAAAGCATAATATTTAATAGGCGAGTAAGACGCGCCTTCAGCGATCAACCGGAGTGTTAACGTAGGGCGAAATTTTTGAACGTTCCTTAGAAAGTGCAAACAAAAATTATTTATAATTTTTGTTTGTCACATCTAGTGGAGTCGTTCAAAACAGCAAGTCTACGAGCCATTAAATATTATGCTTTGGTATATTCTAAATTTTAAGAACATTAACTAGTAGCTATTTTTAATTAAATTTGCTTTTTTCTTCTGATAATGTATCCCTGATTGCACTTTATTGGCAAGTGCATCTTTACAGTTTGTCCTAAAACTCCTGGATTTATATGGTCTATTTCTTCATCTGTTTCACCATCCCATAATTTATCACATATAAATTCAACCGGTTTTATTTGGTGTGGGATGATTATTTCTAATTGATCACCAGCTAATAGCTTGTTACCAATTTTTACCGTGCTTTTATCTTCATTGTATTCTTGTACCATTCCTCCATATTCATACTCTTGATTGTATTGTTTTGCTGAAAAATCCTGAAAATCTCGATTGTTTTTATCATTAAAGAAAAACGTTGTTAACTCTCTTGTTCTAACTTTATCTATCTCTTTTAGATATTTTTTATAATCATATTTTTCAGGTGCAGAGTAATAATCATCAATTGCATTTCTATATGCATTTACTATGCTTGCAACATAATATTCAGATTTTAGTCTTCCTTCTATTTTTAAGCTTGTTATACCCATTTCACAGATTTCAGGGATTTCTTTAATTAGGCATAAATCTTTTGAAGACAAGATATATGTGCCATTCTCATCTTCCTCAACAGGCATAATATTTCCAGGATTGTTTGCCTCTTCTATATACATATTATAAGCCCATCTGCAGCTTTGAGCACAATCTCCTATATTGGCATTTCTTCCTGCCATATAGTCACTCAAATAGCATCTTCCAGAGTAAGCCCAGCATATTGCTCCGTGAATAAACATCTCTGTTTCTAGGTCTTTTGGAATATTGTTTATCAAATTTTTAATATCCTCTTTATTCATTTCACGAGATAAAATTATTCTCTTTGCACCATTTTTATACCAAAAGTTTGCACTATGTGCACTCAAAGAATTTGCTTGTGTGCTTATATGTATTGGTATTTCTGGTGCAATATCTCTTATTAGGTCAATTACTCCTCCATCAGAAGCAATTATTGCATCTACATTTATTGACTTTAGCATTTTTACTTGTTTTTCTATATCTTTGTACATATTATCTGGAGCATAAATATTGATAGTAGTGTATACTTTTTTTCCTATTGAGTGAGCATATTCAATTGTTTTCTTTAAATCTTCATCGTTTACATCTGCTCTGCTTCTTAATGATAAAGAGCCAGTCCCGCAATAAATTGCATCAGCTCCATATTGAAATGCAGATTTTGCTTTTGAAAATGATCCGGCAGGTGCCAGTAATTCAGGTTTGTTATTCATCTTTTCTTCCTTTCTTTTTTATACAAATTCTTCCCATACTATATTTGCAAAGTCTAATCCCTTTTTTGTTAATTTTATATTTAAGTCTCCATAGTCTATTTCAATTAATTTTTCTTTAAAAAGTTTGTCAAATTTTTTGTCATATTCTAATAGTGGATTTTTATTGAATTTTTTTATAAAATCATATATGTTAAATCCTGATATTTTTCTAAGTCCTAACATAATGTATTCTTTTTGCATATCTTCATCATTTAAAACTTCATCTATGTTTCTATTTGCTAAAAATTTTCCATTTTCGATATTCTTTATGTAAGTTTCTATACTATTTGTATTTGTAAATCTTTTGTTTCCAATGAATGATGCAGCTGCCACTCCAAATCCATAATATTTTTTTTGAGACCAGCAGTCCATATTATGAATTGACATATATCCTGGAAGTGCAAAATTTGAGATTTCATAATGTATAAAACCATTGTCCTCTAGTTTTCTCTTTGCAAACCAGTACATATATCTTTCTATTTCATCATCTGGAAGTTTTAACTTATTGCTATTAATCAATTCATTCATTTTCGTGTTTTCTTCAACTATTAGTGAGTAAACTGATATATGCTTTATTTCTAAATCTATTAACTTGTTTAATGTGTCTTCAACATCATATATTGTTTGGTTTGGTAAACCGATAATAATATCTGTACTGATATTTTTAAATCCGGCCTTTTTTGCATATTCTATAGTTTTTTTATAATCATCAAAATTATGTATTCTTCCTATTTCTTTTAAAAGATTGTCATTAGCTGATTGTAAACCTATGCTTAATCTATTAATTCCCATTTTTTTATACGCTTTTAATTTTTTTAGTGTGCAAGTTCCTGGGTTAACTTCTATTGTAATCTCCGCATTGTCGATTACTTTATAGTTTTTGTAAATTGTAGAAAGAATAGTTGCTATATATTTTTCATCAATCGATGATGGGGTCCCCCCTCCAATGTATATCGTGGTAACTATTCTTGCAATTTTTGCTTCATATTCTATTTCCTTATTTACGCATTTTATATATTTTTCAATATATTCTTGCTTATTTGTATAAGATGTAAAATCACAATAATAGCATTTGCTAATGCAAAAAGGTATATGTACATATATTCCAATATTTCTTGTTTTATTTTTGTCCATCATATTTTTGAATTTTCCTTGTTTTACTCTCTTATTTATTTCTTAATTCTTCTGCAAAGTTTTGAATTCCCTCTAGCCTATGCTTTACTCCAGATTTACTTATTGGTGGATTTAGCATTTTTCCAAGATTTTGCAACGACATATTTGGATTTTTTATTCTCAAATTTGCAATCTCTTGTTCCTTTTCTGAAAGATTATTAAACTTTTTCTTAGATTTAATATATTTTATATCTTCTATTTGTTTGACTGATGATGTAACAATTTTGCTCAAATTAGCAGTTTCGCAATTTACTAATCGATTAACATTATTTCTAACATTTTTTAGTACTCTTTCATTTTCAAAATTAAGTACACTTTTATTTGCACCAATAAAAGCCAAAAATTCTGAAATCATTTCTCCATCTTCAATGTATAAAACATATTTTTTTTCTCGATTTATTATCTTTGATGTGATATTTTGCTTATCAATTATTTCCTTTATAAACATTGCATTTTCTTCATTATTAAAAACAATTTCTAAATGATATTTTCTGTTTGGTTTTGAAATCGTGCCTGCCCCCATAAAAGCGCCACGCACAACCGCCCTTTCTTCTTCTTGATCTTTAATATCTTTTACACTCTTGTCAATTTCTATTTTGTGTTTCGTTTTAATAGTATAATTTTTTCCACTGATGCTTATACTAAAGTCATCTATTTTGGCATTAGTAAGCAATTTTGCAAAACGGTTTATATTATACTCACTTTGAGTCGTAAAATTATCTGATATGCCTGTTAAAATATACCCCATCAATTCAGCTTTTACTAATTCTTTTTTAGATAAATTATTAATTTGACTTAATTCTTTTTTTACATCTGAAGAAAAACTGTTCATTCATCATCCTTTTATATATATTTAGTTTTTAAGTTACCTATAAACTTTTATATTTTACGAGTAATTATGTTGCAACTTCAATAATAATACTTTAATTTGTAATGAAAAAATAAACAATACTTTTTGAGAAAAATACGGCGATTTGAACGAAAGTTCAAGAGTATTTTTCGAAAAAAGTTTTCGTTTATTTTTGAATTTAAGGTTTTATAACTATTATCTATTGAAGTTGCAACATAATTACTCTGTCATTCCCTGCAAAATCTTTTATGCAGATTGAATTTTTAAATAGTTCTTGTACCTCTTCTTTTTGGTCATAGCCAATTTCGAGTAGTATTATTCCCTTATCATTCAAGTATTCTTTATAATTTTTTTCAATAATTCTATAATATTTTAGTCCGTCATTTCCACCATCTAAGGCAATATGTGGTTCTTTTTGAACGTCAATAGGAAGTGTTTTAATTACATCTTTTCTTATGTATGGAGGGTTTGAAACAATTATATCAAATTTTTTATCTATATTTTCAAACATATCAGATTGGATAAATTTTATAGTGTGCTCTTTTAATATGTTTTCCTCATTTTTGTATGCAATATTTATTGCCTCTTTGCTAATATCTGAAGCATACATTTGAACATTATGTTGTTTTTTTCTCTGTTCATTTTCACATTTAAGTATAGAAATTGCTATAGCTCCAGAGCCTGTACATAAATCTAAAATTTTTATATTTTTCTTTTTTATATTCTGTATTTGTTTTATAGCTTCATTTACGATAATTTCTGTATCTGGCTGTGGAATAAGCACGTTTGCATCAACGTAAAATTTTTCGCCATAAAAATATTGCTCATGAGTAATGTATTGTATTGGCTTGCCACCCTTTAATTGATTTATGTAATTTTTAAAATAAGTTTCTTCTTCAATACTTAGCAAAGTTTCAGCTAAGTACAAATTAAATTTATCCTTCAAAATGTATTTAAGCAAAATTCTAGTTTGATTAGTTTCAATTTTATTTTGTTTTGCATATTCATAAGCTTCTTTTAAATTCATATATATACCTACTTTAGAAAAATTTTTACTTTTTTTCTACATTATTGAATATCTTTTGCTATTCTGATCTGTAAAATTTTATATAATTGTCCTTTTCAATCGTTTTTGTAAAGCTTCCATCATATATAGTTTCGCCTGTAATTGTATCTTCTAATGGTATATCTAAGTAAACATTTGCAATAAATTTTTGATCATATTGATTTGTTAAGTGAATTGTAAATGATACATAATTTTCTATTGTTGATAAAATTATTGAACTTTGCCTTAGTAGACTACCATTATATGTTAAATTTTGCGAAATATCAGATATAATTTGATTTTCTTTAATATCTTTGTTAACATATTCTAACGTTATTGGACTAGAACAATCAGCATACATTTGTGGCTTTGAATAGTCAAGCTCTCCGTCATTAACAATTAAATAATCTAGCTTATCTGATATGCTTTGAGTTGTTTCATCACTTTCAGAATCCTCGTCAACTTTGATAATGCATTTTCCAAATTCGTTAATATTTTTATAATACAATGATGGAGTCCCATACTGAACATTTCCAAATTTTATATTATCAATATAGAGTTCCTTTATTGAATTTTCATTTGTTAGTTTATCATCAGATTTATTATTTATGTAAATAGCAATATCAGTATATTGATATAAATCCAAATTCCAAATCGCTCTTTTTTCAGCATTTTCTGTTGCTCCAGCACTACTATAAAAAAATATCTTATCAATGCTAAAAATTGTATTAGCATTGAATCTGTAAAATTCAGAAACCTCATCAGCAAAATTTTTATTAATAACGTATATTAATACCACATTATACAGTAAAAAAATAGCTAAAACAATCAAGACAATTGCTATAACAGATTTTGTTCTCATTTTTTCAGATTTATTTCCATCAATTACAACAACATTCTTCTTCATCTTAATTTATTCCATTCCTAGTATAAAAAAATACCCACCTCGGCCGCAACATTGAATGTTTTAAGAGCCTGTTTTCACAGGTGGGTATCTTGTTGAACGCTAATGGGTTTCTTAAATAAAATTTAAGCATACACGCCACATCCAAAGGCAGACTCCCTTTAATCTATTTGTTGGTTCTAAAAATTCAAAGTCCACGCACCAGGCAGGAAATTTATTTAACTATATACTATCACTAAACAAAAAAATTTTCAATACCATTTAAATATTATTTTATCTCATTTTCTTCTCTCTTATCATTGTATTCATCTACGAAATATATTGGTCTATTTTTTGTTTCATTAAATATTCTTCCCAAGTATTCACCAACTATTCCAAATAACATAATTTGAATTGCTGAGAAAAATAATATTAGTAAAATTGTTGCTTGAAAAGCTTGAATTGGGATGCTAAGTCTAACACATTTTATGATTACATAAATAAAATAAATAATTAACATTAAAAATGTTGGTATAGCTAGAAATGTTGATATTCTTAAAGGTGATGTTGTAAATGATGTTATTCCATCAATTGCTAAATTCATTAATTTTGCATAATTCCATTTTGTTTTTCCTGCTATTCTTGGATCCCTATCATAAAGTACTGCTTTTTTCTTATATCCAATCCAGCTGAACATACTTTTAGAGCATCTTTGTGTTTCTCTCATTTTTCTTAATGCGTTTACGCATCTTCTATCTAATAGCCTAAAATCTCCCGTATCTTTCTGTATTTCAACTTTAGTTAATTTCTGTAGAACTCTATAATACATTTTTGATGTGAATTTTTTTAAGAATGTTTCGCCCTTTCTTGAACGTCTTTGGGCATATACATCATCATATCCTTCTTCCCAATATTTTAAAAGTGTTGGAATCAATTCTGGTGGATCTTGTAAATCAGCATCCATAATTATTACGCAATCACCTTTTGCATAATCAAACCCAGCAAGCATCGCAACTTCTTTTCCAAAATTTCTCGAAAAGTTTACGTAAGATATTCTATTGTCCTTTTTCCTATATTCTTTTATTAATTCTAATGTTCTGTCTTTAGATCCATCGTTAATAAATAAAATTTCAAACTCATAGTTATCTATTTTTGAAATTAAATCTTCTAATCTCTTGTATAAATATGGTAGAGATTCTTCTTCATTATATGCTGGAATTAATATAGTAACTTTTTTCATATATTATTACCTCCAAATTATTTGTATCTAGTTATCAATAAGAACAATAAATCTTTTGATACTCTCATCATCTTCTTTGCAGATGCCTATAAATTTTTCATTATAATAAACATTATGTAAATTAATTGTTTCATAAAAATTGTTTTTTGTATTGTTATCTTCATTCTTTTCAATGTTAATATATTTTTCATTATGCAAATTCATTTTCTCACTAAAATTATTTTTTGGCAAGTCATCATCTATTTTGAGTAGGTTGTTATTAACTTTAATTCTGACTCCATTTAAGAATTTTCTCAATTCATCTTGGCTTTTAATAATAATTTTTGAATTATTTTTAAATACATTTCCAATTGGAATAAATCTTCCTGAATCCGCAAGTGTAAAATTACCAACCCTTGTTCTTCTAAGGTATGTCATATAGCCTAATGTTCCAAGCTTTTTTGCTATGTCTTCAGAAAGGACTCTGATATATGTCCCTTTTGAGCAGGAAACTTTGTATGAAATTTCATTTTTAATTGAATCATAGTTTATTAGATCTATGTCTGTAATTTCAATTTTTCTAGGCTTTCTTTCGATTTCTTGTCCGCTTCTTGCAAGTTCATAAAGTTTTTTTCCATCAATCTTCAAAGCTGAATACATTGGTGGCGTTTGATATGTTTTTCCTAAAAATTCATTCAAGATGTTTTGAATTTTTTCCGAATTTATATCTTTTGGAACATCCTGAGTTTTAATTATCTTTCCTTCCCTGTCTCCAGTTTCAGTCAACTCTCCTAGCTTAATTTTTGCAATATATTCTTTGCTATGTTCCATTAAATAATCAGAAAGTTTAGTAGCCTTTCCCATTAAAATAGGAAGCACTCCTGATGCCAACGGATCAAGAGTTCCTATATGTCCAACCTTTTTTTCATTATATTTTTTTCTAACATCTCTTATTACGTCAAAAGATGTTTTCCCTTCATCTTTATCTACAATTAATATTCCATCCATTGCTTTATCATTCCATTAAAAATTGGTTATCAAATTAAAAGTAAACTGTTAATACTATCTTCTATAGCATATACTAAAGAGTATTTTCTAAAAAAAGTTTTAATTTATTTTTGAATATAAGTATATTGCTATTTTAATTGCCTTTTAACCTCATTTACTATTTTGTCCCTTAATTTTTTTGGTGAGCCATGCATAGTTGCTCCTGCAGCTTTCGTATGTCCTCCGCCTCCAAATATTAAGCAAACATCTGAAACATTTACATAGTCGTTAGATCTTAAAGATGCCTTGAAGCCATCATCCAATTCGTGTAAAAATATTGATACTTCAACTCCTTCAATATTTTTACCTTCATTAACAATTCCTTCATAGTCCCCTGTTTCAGCTTTTACTTTTTTCTCATCTCTTTTAGTTATGTATGTAAATGCTATTTTTCCGTCTTCTAGAAATTCCATTCTATCAAGTGCAATTTTTTTAAGTTCAAAGTTTGCTCTTGAATGTGTTTCAAACATTTGCTTATAAATCTTCGAAACATTTACTCCTTTTCCTAAAAGCTCTGATGCAATTATAAAAGTCTCTTTAGAAACCCCGGAATATTGAAACCCTCCTGTATCTGTTATAATTCCTGTCATTAAACAAGTTCCAATTTCTGTATTTATATCCCAGTTATAATACTGAAAAATTTCATATAATACCTGCGCACAGGCTGGAGAGCTTATTTCAACATAATTTAGATCTCCAAACATTGAGTTAGTTGAGTGATGATCAATAACTATTTTTTCTTTAGCTTCCTCAAAATAATTTGACCAACCATTTAATAATTTTATATTTGCTGCATCAAGTGATATAGCTAAATCATATTGCTCTCTCGTTCCTTTTTCTAATGCGGCTTCTTTAAATCCTGGTAAGTAAGTATAAGTTTTAGAATATTTTGGAACAATTAGCTCAACATCTTTGTTCATAATTTTTAATTGTTTATATAATGCAAGTGATGTTCCAATTGCATCTCCATCTGGATTTTCGTGTGTTAACAATACTATGTTTTTTGCTTTGTTTATTTCTTTTAATATTTCATCTAATGTAGACATCTTTTATTTTCCTTCCTTTTTTATTCTTTCCAAAATTGCATCTATTCTAGCTCCTTGTTCTTCAGAATCATCATATACAAATACTATTTCAGGGGTTATTCTAAGGTTTACAGTATTTGCAACTCTTGATCTAATAAAACCTGCTGATTCCTTTAAACCTTCCAAAGTCCTCTCTTTGTTTTTAGAATTAAAAATGCTTACATAAACTTTTGCGTACCTAAGGTCAGGTGTAACTTTTACTTTAGTTACACTGACCATTCCTGTTACTTTTGAATTTTCGAGTTCGAAATTAATTACCTGACTAATTTCTCTTTTTAGCTCACCATCGACTCTTCCCATTCTATTTGGATTTTTTCCCATTATCTTTTTACCTCTTCTTGAACGTATGCTTCAATTGTATCTCCAGTTTGAATATCGTTAAATCCATCAATTTGGATTCCACATTCAAAACCTGCATCAACTTCTTTAGCATCATCTTTAAATCTTTTTAATGAAATAAGTTTTCCATCAAATACAACTACTCCATTTCTAATAACTCTTACACCTGCATTTCTTTCAAGTTTGCCATCTGTAACATAGCATCCAGCAATTGTTCCAACCTTAGAAATTTTAAATGTTTGTCTAACCTCAGCATTTCCGATTGTTACTTCTTGATATTTAGGTGCAAGCATTCCTTTCATAGCATTTTCAACATCATCTAAGGCTTGATAGATTACTGAATATTGTTTAATCTCAACACCCATTTTTTCAGCAAGATTTTTTGCTCCTCCAACAGGTCTAGAGTTAAATGCTATAATAATTGCCTTTGAAGCAGCTGCAAGCTCAACATCTGACTCTGTAACTCCTCCTGCATCACTATGCAAAACTTTAACAATAATCTCATCATTTGACAATTTTTCTAGTGAATCTTTTAATGCTTCTGCTGTTCCCTTAACATCTGTTTTAACAATAATATTAAATTGTTTAAGATCTTCTTTTGCCATTTTTTCAAATAAGTTGTCAAGAGTAACTGGATTTGCATTAGCAATTGCCTTCTCACGCTCTTCAAGTTTTCTCTTTTCTATTAAATGCTTTGCAACTTTTTCATTTTCTACTTCATAGAATACATCTCCACCTTCTGGTACACTGCTTAATCCAGTAATTTCAACTGGAGTTGATGGACCTGCTGCCTTTACATTTTTACCCTTATCATCCTTCATTGTTCTAATTTTTCCAATTGAAGTTCCTAGAATAATTGTATCTCCTACATTTAATGTTCCTCTTTGTACTAAAACTGATGCTACTGGTCCTTGTGTTTTATCAAGTCTTGCTTCCATAACAGTTCCCTTTGATTGTTTATTAGGGTTTGCTCTTAAATTTAGCATATCAGCTTCAAGTAGTACCATTTCAAGTAGATTGTCAATATTGATGTTCTTTTTAGCAGATATTGGTACAAAAATTGTGTCTCCTCCCCATTCTTCAGGAACAAGATCGTATTTCATAAGTTCTTGTTTTACTTTTTCAACATTAGCTCCAGGTAAATCAATCTTATTTACTGCTACAATAATTGGAATATTAGCTGCTTTTGCATGGTGAATAGCTTCAACTGTTTGTGGCATAACTCCATCATCTGCTGCTACAACCAATATTGCAATATCTGTAATTTGTGCACCTCTTGCACGCATACTTGTAAATGCCTCATGTCCTGGTGTATCAAGGAATGTAATCTCTCTGCCATTTACTTTGACTTTATAAGCACCTATATGTTGTGTTATTCCTCCAGCTTCGCCTTCAATAACATTTGTTTTTCTGATGGCATCAAGTAATGATGTTTTTCCATGGTCAACGTGACCCATAACAACAACAACTGGTGGTCTTGGCTTTAAATCTTCCTCTTTGTCCTCAGAATCATCAAATAGTAATTCCTCATCACTAACAGTTTCTTTTTTCTTTGCAGTTACGCCAAAACTATCAGCAACTAAATATGCAGTATCAAAGTCTAAGTTTTGATTAATGTTTGCCATAATTCCAAGTTCAAGAAGTTTTTTAATAATTTCAGTGCTTGTTTTCTTTAATTCTGTTGCTAAATCTTTAACAGAAATAACTTCTGGAATCGTAATTTCTTTTAATTCAAATATTTTTTGCTTGCTCTTATTATCTTTGCTAGTTTTCTTTTTGTTTCTCTTTCCTCTAGCAGTTGTTAAGTCATAATAATCAAGCATTCCACCTTCTTGATCTTCAAACATATTTGAAAGTTTGTCGACTTGTTTTAAATTACGTAATTTATCTTCACTAACTTCTTCCTCTTCATATCTTCTACTTCTGTTCTTTTTATTCTCATCCAAATTACGATTTGCTTTTTGTTTTCCAATAATTCTAGCTGAATAATTTCTCTGTCCCTCTTTTTCTGCATAATCTGTTGGTATAGTTTCTTTGTAATTATCATTTTTGAATGAAGAAATACCTCCAGTTATTCTTCTAAAATTATTCTGGTTAGAATTTCTATTAAATCCATTTTTATTGTCATTACGTTTGTTTCTGAAATCAGTATTATTCTTAGCATCACTATTTTTGAAATTATTATTTCTGAAATTATTGTTTCTAAAATCTGTATTTCTGTTGTCATCTCTCCTAAAGCCGTTATTTCTGTTCTTGTTGACAAAATTTGATGTCTTTTGGAAATTATTAAATCCAGAATCTCTTTTATTTGCATTTCTACTAGAGAACTCCTGATTCTTTCTATAATTATTTACTTTTTCTGAAGATGAGTCAGTTTTTAAATTATTTTCAGCCTCTTTTGTATTTTCTACCTTTTCAGCTTTTTGCTCAACTGCTGATTTCGTTTCTACATTTTTTTGAACAACTTCATTTTCCACACTTTTTACTGACTTTTCAACTGTTTCTGAATGTTCAGTTCTTTTTGCTTCTTCAGAACTTTCAAATTTTGTTTCAGAGTTTTCAGGTTTGATTGTTTTTTCATTATTTTCAGATTTTAGATCTTTCTCATTCTTTACATCGCTTTTTGTCTCTTTTTCTATATTTTCCTTGTTCTCTGCTTTGTTTGATTTCTTAGTCTCTTCTTTGATACCAAAAAGCTCGCTAACAGTCATAGGCTTTTTTGTTTTTTCACGATACACAATATTAAAAGTTCTATTTTTCTTTTCAGTAAAGCCAATATCGCTTCTATTTGTTTTTTTAGTTGTAGTTTCCTTTGGCTCATCATCAACTATAACTTCTCTTCTGATAATAACTTGCCCTGTAGTTTTAATGTTATCCTTGCTTTTTGAATTATCATTTTCATTTATTTTATTTTTTGCCAATATGTTCACCCCTTAACCTTTTTTATATTTTATATTAATAAACTAAATATTATTCCTTGTCTTCATTTTTTTCTTCAGTTTCTTCAATTTTTTCTACAATGTTCTCATCATCGTCAGATGCTTCATTTTGAGATTTTTGAAGCATCTCTCTAAATTGTGTTTCACTCTTAATATCTATCTTCCAGTTTGTTAGCTTTGCTGCAAGTTTTGCATTCTGTCCACCTTTTCCAATTGCTAAAGATAATTGGTCATCAGGAACAATTACTTGAGCAAAATTTTCTTCTTCTTTTACATCAACTGCAAGTACAGTGGCTGGTAATAGTGCTGATGAAATATATGTTGATGGATCTTCGTTCCACTCTATTACATCTATTTTTTCACCGTTTAATTCTTTTATAATATTTTGAATACGAATTCCCTTTTGTCCAACGCATGAACCAACTGGATCAATGTTAGGATTTGGAGAACAAATTGCAACCTTGCTTCTTGATCCTGCATCTCTTGAAATGCTCTTTATTTCGATAAGTCCTTCATCAATTTCTGGTATTTCTATTTCAAATAATCTTTTTACAAATTTTGTACTAGCCCTTGAAAGAGTTATTTGCATCGATCCTTTTTTACCTTCTGCGACACTTATAATGCAGGCTTTTATTTTGTCATTAACATGATATGTTTCTGATGGAATCTGCTCTCTTTTAGGCATAATTCCTTCAATCTTTCCAAGGTCTAATATAACAGCTCCTCTATCAACTTTTTGAACAAGGCCTGTAACTATTTCTCCTTCTTTTTCTTTAAATTCATTAAATAATACATTTCTTGATTCTTCTCTTATTTTTTGTGTAATAATCTGTCTAGCTGTTTGTGCCGCAATTCTTCCAAATTGTTTAGGCATAATTTCAAATTGAACAGTATCGCCTTCTTTAAAATTTGAGTCAATTTTTTGAGCATCCTCTAATGAAATTTCTTTTTTGTCATCCTGTATTTCTCCTGATACAACTGTTTTTAATTGATAAATATGCATTTGGCCATCAATTTTGCTAATTTCAATTTTTATATTGTCATCAGATGAGTTAAAATTACGTTTGTATGCAACAAGTAATGCTTGCTCTATTGATTGCATTAAGGAATCTTTGTCTATTCCTTTTTCCTTTTCAAGTTCATCCATAGCACTCATTAATTCAAGTGTATCAATTGATTTGCTTTCTTCTTTAATTTTCTTTTTCATTTTTTATTCCTCCCAATTATAAACTGTTTTCATATTTGAAATATCTTTTTTATTAATTTTTATTTTTTTGTTATTAACAATAATAGTAACTGAATTATCGTCAAACGAGTCTAAAATACCTTGTATAGCTTTGTTGTCAACTTTATTATACTTAGCTCCTTGTTTCTTTTTGCTTAACAATTTGTTTTCTTTTAGCTCACTTGAGTTTGTGTTTTCAGTATTTTCTATTGTGTCTAACTCATTAATTTTGTTATAAGTGTGAATCTCTATTAACTCATTAAGACTTTCTTCAAGTTGCTTATCATCTCTAATTCTTCTTTCAAGCCCTGGTGAAGAAACCTCAAGCATATATTGGTTTTTAATTAAATCCTTTTCATCAAGAATATCTGTAATAGCATTGTTAACAGTTTCACAATCATTCAAATCAATAATTCCATCTTTGTCAATAAATATTCTTAGATAATTGTCCTTTCCATCTTTTTCATAAATAACGTCATATATTTTGTATCCAAGATTATTAACAATCGGCTCAACAATTTGTTTTATACTTTTTTCAAGACTTGTCATCATATTTCCTTTCACGTTTTAATTCATTAAGTTTCCATAACTTTGATAAAAATAGCTTTATAAAAACTAAAGCTTAAAATTTTTCAAAATTTAGAGAGTGGAAGTCTTGTGCTCCCACTCTCTTGCATCTCTTATGTTTGTATGTTTTTATTATACCCATTTTTTAAAGAAAAGTCAACAGTTTTTAGCAATTTTTAACCTTTTACGTTATTAGATTGTAAAACTTGCATTTACGTTTACTTTTTCATTTTACGACTTGTTTTTGCACATTAATAAATATCAAATATTATACTTTTTCTAAATCAGAATCAATATTTGTTTCTTTTTCCTTATGATAAACTTCTTTAATTTTTCCATTTGAAAATTTTAAAACTTTAGTAGGATTTATATTCTTTACAAATTCTCTATCATGGCTAATTGCAATGACTGTTCCATCAAAGTCATTTAATACTTCCTCTATAGCCTCCAAAGCTTCTATATCTAAATGATTTGTTGGCTCATCTAAAACAAGCGTATTTATATCTTGCATTGAAAAAATTGCTAATTTTAATCTAGTCCTTTCTCCTGGACTTAACATAGAATATTTTTTTTTCCTTTCTTCATAGTCAAAATTAAATTGCTTTAGCACTGTATAAATTAATGATTTATCTTCTAATTCTGCATAATTAATTGATTTTTTAAAATAATCTTCAATCGAATCATTTGTGTTTTCTTTTGTATCTTGAGCTAAGTATCCTATCTTAACTCCACTTCCTATATTATCTTCTCCTGAAATTGGTTTTTGCTTTCCTATTAATGTTCTTAAAAAAGTTGATTTTCCTGAACCATTTTCTCCGATAATGACTAGTCTATCTCCATATTCTATGGATAACGAAATCGAGTCATTTTTAAAACCATTTTCATATCCAGATACTAAGTCTCTAGCTTCAATGTTTTTGTTTCCCTTTGTTTTCTCATTACTTATATCAATATGTAATTTATTCTTTATTTTAGGCTTTTCAATTTTATTCATTTGACTAATTTGAGTTTCAATCTTTTTTGCATTGCTTGCTAATCCCTGTGCTCTATCTCTAACATAGCCTCTTGTATATTTATCATTATCTGATACGCCTTGTTTATTTCCCTTTTGAGCCCATTCTTTCTTTTGGGATATGCTTTTTTTCATTTCAGTAATTTTTTCTTGTTGTTCATTATATTTTTTTATCTGTGAATTTTGTTCTTCTTCCTTAAATTTCTTATAAGCACTATAATTGCCTGGATATTCTTTAATATTCCTTGTATAATAATCTATTTCCATAACTTTAGTTATTACATCATCTAAAAATTTTCTATCATGTGAAACAATAATCATTGGTGATTTGTTTGATTTCAGGTATTTTTCAAGCCAATTTATAGATTTTATATCTAAATTATTTGTTGGTTCATCCAATAACAGTAGATCTGTTCCTTTTAAAAGAACAGCTGCAAGCATTACTTTTTCTTTTTGTCCTCCTGAAAGTTCTGCTATTTTCTTTTCTTTAATGTTGTTGTCTAACCCAAGTCCCTCCAATATTTGGTCTAATCTATAATTAATATTATATCCATCCAATCTCATATATTCTTCTTGTAAATCACAAAACTCTTGAATTTTACTTTCATCAGTTTCCATAGCCTTTTCTGTTTCATTCATTTGTTCTTCAATAACATCTATTCCAATGAAATTTCTAATAAAACTCACAATATCTCTATCTTCTTCTGATATCTTAAATTCTTGTTTAAAATATCCTATAAGACTATTTTTATCTCTAATTATTTTTCCTGAATCAGGTAATTCTTCTCCAGCAATTATTTTTAATAAAGTAGTTTTTCCAATTCCATTTAGCCCAATGATTCCAGCTTTTTCGCCTTCATCTATTGTGAAATTTATATTGTTTAAAACATCTTTTCCATTATATGATTTTGAAATATTTTCAATCTTCAGCATTTTTTATTCACTCCATTTAATAAAATTTGATTTGAAGATGAGATTATATCATTCTCATCTTCAAACCTTTTTCCTTATGCCTGTGTCTGTTGCTTATACTTAATAAAAGCTTCTACATCATAAGGATCACCTTTTGTTACATCATGTGAAAAAATCAGTGACCTTGCTTGGCATCCTTTCTGTCCATTTTTCCTGAAGTCTACATACATTTTTGCGTTTTTCCATGTATTTAAAAAGTCTTCATCAAATTCAGGCAAATCACTTTCCTTATAGTATCCTGCTTGGAGCAAATACGGACAAGTTATAAGTTTGCCATCAGTGTTTATAACAATTCCTGACATTGTTGCTGTACATTCATTTTTAGGAGGAAGTCCAAGTTCATAAGCAGAAATGCTTGCATCAGAAACTCCAATACGATAGTGTTTTTCTGTACGCATTTTGAGTAGTCTTTCGACTGCATCAAAGAATTTCTCAGGTGGAACAGTAAGAAACTTCTGGCATTCTTCAAATGGCTTAAACAAATTGAAATTTACTGGTACTTCAAGTTCATTTGCTAATTCAACGATTTCGTCAATATGGTCAACATTGATACTATTTAAAGTGCAGAGAATTTCAACTTCAATATCATTTTTTCTCATTGCTTTAATTTTTGGAATTACCTTATCAAAAACTCCTTCACCACGAATAAAATCATGTAATTTTTTTGTTCCATCAATGCTTACAAGAACACATAATCTGTTATGCATTTTACAAAAAACATTCATAACTTCTTCATTAATTCCAAGAGCATTTGTAACAATTGTAACTGCAACATCTTTTTTATCAAGGTATTTAAGCATTTTAGTAATATCTTTGTGCTTAAATATTTCACCTCCAACTAAATGAATTTCGTAAACATTATTTTTTTCGAGTATGTCAACAATCGACTTAAATTTATCAAATGTCATATATTTTTCTGGATATTCTCCCTGAAAACAATGTTTACATCTTAAGTTGCAAGCTGTTGTAATTTCAATTTCACATCCAACTGGACCTGATAACATCTGACTTTCACTATTATTTAAATTGGTGGTAGTCAGCTTATTATAGATATCCTTCAAGAATTTTACTGAATCCTGCCTAGCTTCGTTTTCATCCACTCCATAATCTGCTGCAATAAGTTTTGCTATTTCATTTACATCCTTTTTCTGATTTAGAAAATAATCAAGAACTTTAGCGCCACTCTCGTTCATATTAAGCATTATTCTTTGTTCAAGAAAATATGCTAAATATTCCTTTCCTTCCTTCCGAATTGCTACTACCTTTCGCATAATTTTCCTCCTTAGTAATTAATAACAAAAGAGGCCACATTTAGAAACGCAGCCCCTAATATTGAACTTTTTTTAATCTTTTTGGAATTTTTAGTTTTTTTCCTTAAGATTTTCAAAAAGTTCTTTGGTATCCTCAGTCATAAGCTCCTCCCGACCAATACGACCAGGTGAACCTCCACACGACCTCAGACAACAGCCGGTTTCAACCGGTTCAGCAATAGTGATATTTTCACTATCTACCTGTGGCTTTTCATAGTTTTTCATGGTATTAACCTCCTTCTGATGAAAAAAGCCATTAATGTGTAACTGAGTCAAACTACGACTAACAATGTTAATTGTACAATTTTTTTAGTAATTTGTCAATGTTTTCTGTATTATAGCGTTCAATTGAAAAAGTAAATGCAATCATTAATAACATCTATTGAAAGTTATTACTAGTAGTTTAGTTTTTTAATTTTTCCACAATGTTATCCGAACTTTTGAATATTGAGTTTTCTGGAATTACTCCTCTTACTGAGGATAATGGATAAATGTTTGTATTTCTTCCAATTACAGTTCCAGGATTTAAAACGCTTTGGCATCCTACTTCTACATAATCTCCTACAAATGCTCCAACTTTTTTTATTCCGGTTTCTATGTTTTTATTTTTACCTTTTATTACAACTAATTTTTTATCTGATTTTACATTTGAGGTGATTGCTCCTGCTCCTAAATGCGAATGAAATCCTAGTATAGAATCACCAACATAGTTAAAGTGTGGCACCTGAACATTGTTGAATAAAATTACATTTTTTAATTCTGTTGAGTTTCCAACTACCGAATTCTTTCCAACTATTGCTTTGCCTCTAATAAATGCAGCTTGCCTTATCTCTGCATTTTCGCATATAATAGTTGGGCCTGCAATATAAGCTGTATCAAATATTTTTGCAGTTTTGTGTATCCAAATGTTTTCTTTCTTTTTTATATATTCATCTTTATTTAAGCTATTTCCAAGTTCAATGATAAACTCTTCAATATGTGGAAGTACTTCCCAAGGATATTCATATTTTTCTAGTAACTCTTTAGCAATTGTTTCATTTAAATCAAACAAATTTTTAATTTTTATTTCATCCATATTTTTAACTCCTGCTTATTGTATTTTAAAATAATTGTATTAGAATATTTGAAAATCTAAACTACATCTTTCATCGATTTCTTTGCACTTAATTATTATATTTTATAATAGCTCAAATGATTGAACCAAGATATCTGAAAATTTAAATAGCATTTTTCATTTAATTACAGTTGTGAAAGTTGTTATAAAGTTTTATTGCAGTTTCTGGGCTATCGTTTCCTGTTGCATTTTTTATTGGTGCAAAATCCACCTCTCTTTTTCCTCTCAATATTGATATTTCATCAAAATAGTTGAATCCGTCAAATATAAAAGCTTCGTATTTATATGCATTTGGTTCTTTTGCTTCAAAAATTTCTCCGTTTTCCATTAAGTAACTTGCTTTTTTGTGTGCACTATGATATGGTAATGTTTTTGTACTTATTAGTTCTAATGCATCTATGCTGTACAAATTGCACATAATATGAGACTCTCCAAATAGTAATTCACCTTTATCATCTGTTTTCTCAGCCATATCCTCTGGAAGCTCACTATATTCTATAACAGTTGGAACATTATTTTTTTTGCAAAATACACCTACTTTTTCGTGTGGGCTATTTTTTACAATAGATTTTGAACCTATTTTATTTCCATCATTAACTGTCAATCCTAATAATACCGGGTCAACCATATTTAAAAGAGCATTGTCAACAGATCCAATAAAAATCCATTTAATTCCCTTTGATTTCATATCTTGAAGTATACCGTCTTCCCTCATTGCCTTGTAAATGCAACCATTTCCATCAGCGGCATATTTTATATTGTAATTCTCATCAACAATTAGTTTTCCATCTTCTCTAATTAAAGGTAAATTTCCCTGCTTGAAAAATTTAATGTTTTCCTTAGGGTAATTAAAATAGTTATGCTCTTTAAAAAATTCCTCTGTTTGCTTATCATTTTCAGTGCTTGTCATTATATACCAATTTAGTACAACATTATATTTTTCATTTTCCTTAATTAAATTTGTTGCTAAAATTTCGAATAAGTACATTGGTTTTGGACAAACATTTAGTAAAAAAGTTCCTTTAGGTCCTTTATGACCTAATCTTGTGCCCTGTCCTCCAGCCATAGTTACAACAGCATATTGGTTATTTTCTATAATGCTTTTTCCAATATTTGCTAATCTTTCATACTCATTTTTGCTTAATTTGTATTTATCAGTGTAATTAATATGTTCAATTTTATTTTCACTAATTAGCTTCTGCTCCGTGCTTATTTTATAAAGTTTATTAAGTTTTTCAAAGTCAATATTTTCAATTTGATTTATTAATTTTTTTCTTTGCTCTTCATTCGCATTTTCAATATATGTTAGCAAATGTTCTTGATTATTTTTTGCTAATATTTCTTTATATGTTTCCACCTCTTTGATTCCTTCCTTTTAAAAAGTCGCACTCATTCTATCATAAATATATGTTTTTTTCAACAATATTGATACAAATGGATTATCTAACTCCATTTTAAGTATTGCGCTTAAACTTATAATAGTAATATAATCAATTGCTTTTTTCGAAAAATATACTATTTAAGCCAAAACTTTAAGAGTATTTTTTTGAAAAATTTTCGTTTATTTTTGAATTTAAACCCATTGTAAATATTAGATTTAGTATAAAAATTTTTGCATATTATTTAAGCTTGCTTAATACAATTTAACAAAACTTATTTAAGTGAAAGGATTTAGTATGGAAAACGATTTAAAATTATATGAAAATATTGCTAATAGAACAAATGGAGATATCTATATAGGTGTAGTTGGCCCTGTTAGAACCGGAAAATCTACATTTATTAAAAACTTTATGGATTTGCTTGTTATTCCTAATATTGACGATCCCTATAAGAAAGAACGAGCTCAGGATGAGCTTCCTCAAAGTGGATCTGGAAAAACAATAATGACCACTGAACCTAAGTTTATTCCTAATGAAGCCGCTTCAATTACTCTAAATGGCAATATTAAGTTCAATGCAAGATTTGTTGATTGTGTTGGTTATTTGGTTAGTAATGCAATTGGTTATATGGAGGATGATATCCCTAGGATGGTAAAAACTCCATGGTTTGATCAGGAAATTCCATTTGAAAAGGCTGCGGAAATTGGGACTAAGAAGGTAATTGAAGATCATTCTACAGTTGGTATTCTTGTTACTACTGATGGTAGTTTTTCTGGAATTTCTAGAGACGATTATGTTTTAGCTGAAGAAAGGGTTGCTAATGAATTAAAATCATTGAATAAGCCATTTGTAATTGTACTTAACTCTTCGGATCCTAGCTCTGAGTTCTGTCAAAGTCTATCTTCTACGCTTGAAGAAAAATACAAAGTTTCAGTTTTGCCAATGGATTGTTCTAATTTAAGTTTGGAAAATATTAATTTAATATTTGAAAAGTTATTGTATGAATTTCCTGTTCAATGTATTAATATAAAATACCCAACTTGGATTGACGCTCTTGATTCTTCTCATTGGCTAAAGCAGAATATTTTTAATGAAGTTAAGGATATTTTTAAGAACGTTAGAATAGTTAAGCAAATTGTTTCTGTTGTTTCAAGTTTGCAACCAAATGATATTATCACATCTGCCAAAATCGATGAAATAAATTTAGGGCAAGGAATAATCACAGTAAGTTTGAATATTAACTCTAGCTTATTTTATAAAATACTTACTGAGATCTCTGGTTCAACAATAACTGATCAGTTTCAGCTATTCTCTACGTTTTACAAATTTGCGAACATAAAAAAACAGTATGATAGAATTGCCCCTGCTCTAGAGGAAGTAAAAGCTAAAGGCTATGGAATTATAACTCCTTCAATAGATGATTTAATATTAGATGAGCCAGAAATGGTAAAACAAGGAACAAGATATGGTGTAAAATTAAGGGCAAAAGCTCCATCAATACATTTGATAAAAACAAATGTTGAAACCGAAATTTCTCCTATCGTTGGAAGTGAAAAACAATCTGAAGACCTAGTAAAATACTTGTTATCTCAATTTGATAGTGATCCTAAAAAAATATGGGAATCAAATATTTTTGGAAGAAGTTTGCACGAGCTTGTAAATGAAGGCTTGCAAAATAAACTTTCGTGTATGCCAGAAGAAGCTCAAGCTAAATTGCAACAAACTTTAGAGAAAATTGTAAACGAAGGATCTGGTGGATTAATTTGCATTATATTGTAGAAAATCCAAAATTTTCTTTTATAGAATATAGGTTACTGGTTAATAGTTTATTACAAAATAAAAAGGCT
>CACXCH010000099.1 GCA_902766085.1 uncultured Eubacteriales bacterium | reverse complement strand
CCTCGTATAATATGTTTACTTAGTTTAAACATATTCTTTCTTTTAGATTTTATATAGCATTTGCTTTAAATTCTATAAATAACTTTATTTTTGCATAAAACATAAATTGTTTTTATAACATAAATTTCATGTATTTCTTAATTCTATGAGTTATTTTATTATTGCATAGCCTCTATATTGCACTTTTTTTCATAAGTTCATAAGCTACTTTATTATTACATAAATTCTATATGTCCTTACATTTCCATTTTCAGCAGTTACGTTTATTAGTATTTTATTTGTTCCTGCCTTTAAGTTATCTTCTCCGTAGACTTTTACTACTGCATCTGTGTCATCTGTAGTTACGTTTACATCTATTGATGTTACATTTTCATCATTTATTGTTACAAAATAAGTTTGATTTTCTTTTGTAAATGATGTATTTAGTTCATATCCATCTATCGTTAAACTGCTTAAATAATTATCGCTTGAGCCATTATATATTACAGTTTGCGTTTCTGTCTCATTTGTAGATGCTAGAGCTTGCTGGTTTAATGAAGATGTTTTAATTTGTTCATTTTCTTTTTCACTGCTCATATTGTTTTGTGAATTTTGATTTGATGCAGAGCTATAGTTATTTAAATCATAGTTGATACCATTTTGTGAATTATTGATTCTAGAATCTTGACCATTATTTAAACCACCTTGGTTTAAATTACTCTGTTCTTGATTTTGTTCTTTGTTTGAGTCTTGATTTGTTTTTCCATCTTGGTTACTCCCACCATTTTCTTTATTTTTGTCTAAATTTTCATCTTGGTTTGTTTCATTGTCTTTATTGCTTATTTCATTGTTATCCACATCTATTTCGTTGTTTCCATTATCTTCGTTACTCGTTTCGTTGTAATCAACATTTATTTCATTTTCAGATACATTTTCCACATTTTGTTCTAAATCTGTTGATAAATTGTCACCTATTTCGTTTGTTTGGTTTTCTTCTTCATTTGTAATATTTGATGTCAATGCATAAGTATTTGTCATTGATATTGATAACATTAGTGAAATAATGATAACAATTCCTGTAAAAACAATTCGATTTTTCATCTTTAATCATCCTTTCTTGTTTTATTTTAATAAAAATATTTTGTTATTTATTTTGCAATTTTATTATTTATTCTGCATGAAGTGCATCAATTGGATTTAGCTTTGATGCTTTATTTGCTGGGAATATTCCGAATACGATTCCAATTATTACACTTGATAAGAATGCAATTAGAGTGATGTTTATACTTGGGCTAAATGAATATCCCATTTTTCCTAATAACTCTCCTACTCCAATTCCTAGCACAACTCCAATTAGTCCTCCTAGTGCACAAAGTACTAATGCCTCTATTAAAAATTGTAATAATATATCTCTCCTTTTTGCGCCTAGAGCCTTTCTTATGCCTATTTCTTTTGTTCTTTCTGTTACAGATACAAGCATTACATTCATAACGCCTATTCCACCTACTATTAAAGATATGCTTGCTATTCCTCCTAGCAAAATTGACAATGAATTATTAACATTTGTAAATGTATCAATCATTGAGTCTTGTGAGCTTACTGTAAAATAATCTGTAGTAATTCCTAATTTATTTGTTATATAGTTTTCAAGTAAAGTTGTAGTTTGTTCTATGTAGTCTTCATTTGAAACTTTTATATACGCTGTATTTATGCTCGTGTCACTTCCTAAATATTTAGCAGTTGTATATGGGATTATTATCATATCATCAACATTGTTTCCCATTGAACTTCCAACTTCTGTGATAACTCCAATTACAGTATAATTGTCTCCATTGATTTGAATATCTTGACCTACTGGGTTACTTAGCTCAAATAGCTTTTCTGCAATATCAGAGCCCAATAAACACACCTTACTATTGTTTTCCAGGTCAATTACTGACATTAATCTTCCTGAGCTAATGGTGTAATTCATAATCGACATATATTTATCAGTTGTTGCTATTATACTCGCCCTTGATGAATTTGTTGTTTGATATTTTACTGTAGCACTTACAGTTTTGTATGGAGCAATAGCTTCTACATTATTTATTTCTAGCATTTCATCAATATCTGAATAAGATAAAGCATAATCATTATCTTGTATATTTAGTGTTAAAACATCGGTTCCCAAGCTTTTTACTTGAGATGTTACGTTTTCTTGTGTTCCATTCCCTATTCCTACAAGTATAATAACCGATGCCACACCAATTATTAAACCTAACATTGTAAGTATTGACCTGAGTTTGTTGCTAAATATGTTCTTAAATGCAATTTTTAATATGTTTAAAAATTTAGTCATTTTAAATACAATTCCTTTCTTTTTTTATCAAAGGAAAACATTCTATAAAAAGATTAAAACTTCTTTCTAAAAGAAAAACTTTTCTATAAAAGGTTACAGCTTCTTTCTAAAAAAACTTTTCTATAAAAAGTTAAAAACTCTTTCCAAATGTTTTTCTTTATTCGCCACTATTTTTATTCATATAACTTTCCATCTGATATTTTTACAATTCGTTTTGCTTTTTTTGCAACATTCATATCGTGAGTTATTAGTATAATTGTTTGCCCATTTTCGTTTAGCTCTGTAAGTAACTTCATTATATCTTGGCTGGTTTTTGAATCAAGGGCACCTGTTGGCTCATCTGCAAGAATAATCTCTGGCTGATTAGCTAATGCTCTTGCAATTGCTACTCTTTGTTGCTGACCTCCTGATAACTGAGATGGTATATGATTTTCTCTACCCTCTAGATCAACTTTTTTCATTAATTCTATTGCTCTTTGTTTTGATTGGTTATTATTTTCATTATTGTATATTAATGGAACCTGTATGTTTTCAACTGCTGTTAGTTTTCCAAGTAAATTAAAGTTTTGAAATATAAATCCTATTTTTTTGTTTCTTATTGTTGCTAGCTCTTTTTCTTTTGCCTTACTAATTTCTAATCCATCTAAAAGGTACTTTCCCGAATCTGGTACATCAAGTAGCCCTAGAATATTCATTAGTGTTGATTTTCCAGATCCTGATGGGCCAATAATTGAAACAAATTCGCCTTTTTCTACTGTGAAGCTTACATCATCTATAGCTTTTATTGTTTGGTCTCCTAGATGATAATATTTTTTTATATCTTTTAATTCTATAAGCATCTTTTTGTTTTCCTTATTTATTATTTGAGTTTTCAGGATTTACTCATAAACCATTCTTTTTTTGACGAGGTTTGACTTTACTACGTTTATAAACCTGCTGATTTAGCTTTTTTATTTTGTTGAAGATTGACTTGGTTGCGTTTGTTCTCCCATATTTGGCATTGAGTCTCCTCCTTGCCTATTCATGCTTGGCATATCTCCTCCTGTTGAATCAGGCATTTGCCCTCCTCCTTGTGACATTTGACCACTATTTTTTGAATTACTTGATGTGCTTCTTGTTTCACTTTGCTCTGTGACTGTAGTTACTTGAACAGTTTGACCTTCTTCAAGTCCTGATGTTACTTCAACATATTCGTCATCTGACAATCCAGTGGTTATCTCTGTTTTTGTTGTAGTTCCATCATCATTTACAACTTCTACATATTTTTTATTATCTGATGTTTCAACAGCATCAATTGGAACAGTTAATACATCTGTCAATTCTTCAATATTTATTTTGCAAGAAACTGACATTCCAAGTTTAGCATTTCCATCATTTGTAAATGTTACAGTAACTGTGAATGTAGTTCCACTATTTGAATAAGTTCCTGCACCATCAATTTTTGAAATTGTACCTTCATAAGTTTTGCTAGTATCTGCTGTTAGTGAAATTTCTACAGTTTGACCTACACTGATATTTGCAATTTCATTTTCATTTATACTCAAGCTTACTTGTAAATCATCAGTGTTTTCTACTTCTATGTAATTCTCATCTGTACATTCTGACTCCGCTTCTGGAACAGAATAACTTGATACTACTAAATTATATGGAGCTGTTAAATATGTTCCATCTGTATATTCAATTAAATTTGCTCCTTCTTCTACCGCATCATTTTCTTCTACACACATTGTTTCAAACTTTTTGTCTGTGTCTAATTCTAATTTTTCAGTTGATGCTGTTGAAATTTCCCCTGATGATGTTATTGTTTTTGTAATTGTCCTTTTTGATACCTCTACATTTTCAATTGTTGTATTACTTGTCGATAAATCTGTATTTAAACCAATCCTTTTACCAATAAAAAATGTTATAGTTGAAACTCCCACAACTAAAATTATAATTAAAATTGCATTTTTAAATTTTTTCATCTTCTACTAACTTTCCTTTCTTGCTTTACTAACTTTGCGTCTGGAAAAAGTATAAAATTTAATTGGAATATTGTATTGCACAATATATTATTCAAACTTATTTGCTTCTTCCTAATTACACAGTCTTTAATTAATTTATTAAAATATAGATTAAAATTATTAAATGAAAATTAAAAAAATTCAGACTTTTACATCTGAATTTTTACTGTAAATGTTGTAAATCCATCTTTTGATTCTACTGAAATTTTTCCATTG
>CACXCH010000098.1 GCA_902766085.1 uncultured Eubacteriales bacterium | reverse complement strand
TTGTTTTCATAACATTTCCACAAGCACAAGTGATTGTAGCTTCACCATATTCTGGATGTATTCCTTCCTTCATAGTATTCACCTCTTTCTTAATAAAATCTCGTATTGGACCTTGGAACTAAATTCTGTACCCAATTTATTTTAATAATTTAAATAGCCTTTATTACTCCGCATCACTTTTTTGAGATACAACTTCTACTCCATCATAGTATCCACAGCTTGGGCATACTCTGTGTTGCATCATTAATTCGTGGCAATGTGGACATTCAACTAGGTTTTTGTTTTCTAGTTTCCATGTTGATCTCTTTGTGTGTGTTCTTTGTTTAGACCATCTTCTTTTTGGTTGTGCCATCTTTTTTCCCTCCTTATGCTTAGATTATTTATGTTATTTATATAATATTGTTTTCACAATTATATAAAGTTCTAGCCGTACCTTGTTATTATACTTATTTTTGCAGTATTTGTCAATAGTTTACATATCTTTTTCTTTGGCTTTTAGAAATTCAATTAAATAGCCTATTTTTTAAGAATAAATAGTATAAAACCTACGTATCAAAAAAATATGTTGCCTCTAAATCTGCTTCATGAGTTAATAATGCAAATGGATATTTTGTATAAGCTGCACCTATTGTGCTATATAATTCCTTTGGTTCTGTATATCCCATGTGCCAACGTATTGCATATTTTTCTTCATTTGTTAATTTTATAAATTCTGAAATCATCATTACAGATTTTTCTCCGTGGCCATAGGGAATGGTGTCTTCAACTTTGTAGAATGGTACTTTTTCCCATACTCCAACTGCATTTTTGGCATTTCTATAGTCAACAGCATAATAATTTGTTTTGCAAATATCGTGAAGTAAAGCAACTATTCTAACAGTGTCCTCTTTCACATCTAAATTAATTACATTATTTTTCACTTTTTGTTCAAGTATGCCATACACTTTCAAGCTATGTTCTAAAAGTCCACCTTCTTTTGCTCCGTGAAATCTTGTACTTGCTGGTGCTTTATAAAAATCAGAACTTTCAAGAAAGTCCAGCAATTTATCAATTCCATCACGATTAGTTTCCTTTAATAGTGTTATAAATCTTTGCTTATTTTCTTCCATCTTTTCATTCCTTTGCTAATACATAAAAATTTTAATCTTGATTTTTTTACTTTATGTTCTAATGAAAATTATTATTTTATTTCTTCATTTAATATTTCAATGTGAATTGCCATTTTGTTTTTTCACTCGATATTTTATATTCTAATTACTATTTTAATACTTTAAAGAAAGTCAATTACTATTTGCATATAAAATGCAAATAGTAATTTCATACAAATATTAATAGTTTTCAGCTTTTATTTCAAAAAAGCTCTTTGGATGGCCACATACAGGGCAAACTTCAGGAGCGTATTTTCCAACTACTACGTGTCCACAGTTTCTGCATTTCCAGATTCTTTCATCATCTCTGCTAAATACAATTCCGTCTTTAACATTTTCCAATAATTTTAAATATCTAGCTTCGTGTTCTTTTTCTATTTTGCCAACAGCTTCGAATAGATATGCTATTTTATCAAAGCCTTCTTCTTTTGCTTCTTTTGCCATTCTTGCATACATATCTGTCCATTCATAATTTTCTCCTGATGCTGCTGTTTTTAAGTTTTCTTCAGTTGATGGAATTTCTCCACCATTTAATAATTTAAACCAAATTTTTGCGTGTTCCTTTTCATTTGCAGCTGTTTCTTCAAATATTGCTGCAATTTGCTCATATCCATCTTTTCTTGCTTTACTTGCAAAATATGTATATTTGTTTCTAGCTTGTGATTCTCCAGCAAATGCTTCCATTAAATTTTTTTCTGTTTTTGATCCTTTTAATTCCATAATTACCTCCATATTTTTTCATTATAAATAAGATTGCAAGAATATTTTTCTTGCAATCATTTTATATCATAATTTTATTAATTTTGCAATATAGAAACCTTCAAAAGTTTCATTTGGAATGATTTTTAAAGTTTTTGATAATTCTTTGCTTACACCATTTGTGTTTCCTTTCAATGTATTTGGCAAATTAATGTTTAATTTTTCATTTTTTAGCTTAAGATTCACTTCATTTGTATTTTCCCTTATAATGTTTAATTCATCAATTTTTACTTGAAAATTTTTTAAAGCATAATCTATGATTTTTTCGTTCTCAAATTTGTTTAATGTGCAAGTTGAATATACTATTGTTCCACCTTTTTTACAGCATTTAATAGCTGATTCAATAAGATTTTGTTGGATTTTTGTTAAATTGTTTACCATATTACTAGACCAACTTGAATATGATTTGGGGTTATTTATATCAAATCTACCTTCGCCGCTGCAAGGAGTATCAAGTAGAATCTTATCAAACTTTTCTGTATAATCTTTGTATAAAACTGATCCATCATAATTTATTGTTTTTACATTTGTTGTGCCTTGAATTTTTATATTATAGTTTAATTTTTCAAGTCTGATTTTATCAATTTCATTTGCAATAATGTTTCCAGAATTATTCATAATTGCTGACATCTCTGTTGTTTTACTTCCGAGGAGCCGCAGCCATATCAAGTATATTCTCATTTTCTTTTAAATCAAGCAGTAAAGGAGGTATCATACTAGATAAACTTTGAATATAAATTTTGCCTTCCTTATATATATCAAGTTTTTGTAAATCATTTTCGTTTTTATTTTTAATGATAAAAGCTTTATCAAAGAACGGACTATTTTCATATTCAATTCTGTTATCATCTAAAATAGCTTTAACTTCCATTACATTTGATTTTAAAGTGTTTACCCTAAATGTAGTGAATCTCTTTTTGCACATTCCTTTTAAAATTTTATCAGCATTTTTTTGAGAGTATTCTTTATATAATTCATTGATAAAATCTATAGGCAATTTAGATTTAGCCTTAATAACATCTGAGTCCATATTGCAATCCTTTCAGTTTTCTTTGCTCATATTTTTGATAGGTTAATTATATTTATTTCAAAAGTTTATGTCAATATGCCGAGGTAAATAGTATAAAAATGACTGGTTAGCTTTTGAATTTGCCACTTCTTCTTTTATTTTGATATTATTTTTTTAGCAATTTCACACTCTTTTAAGTTATATTTTGACATTAGGTTTAAATTTTTCAAATCTAAAGTTTTGTTTATTAAATTTGATTACATTTTTAGTTCTTTTTTGTATTTCATTTGCATATTGAAAAATTAGTTTTCTGCAATTATAATTTTTTAAGAAACCAATTTCTGAGTTTGTTTTTGATATTAAATTGTCTATATCTGTGTATGTTATATTTTTTGCCTTTTGCATTACTCGTATATAAACTTGCTTTGATGGT
>CACXCH010000097.1 GCA_902766085.1 uncultured Eubacteriales bacterium | reverse complement strand
TTATTGAAACAAAGCCACGTGTTTAGAGATAATGAACAAGTATCTGAAAGAATAATGGACTCAAATGATCTTGAAAAAGAGAGAGGAATTACTATTCTTTCTAAAAACACATCTGTTATGTATAATGGAGTAAAAATTAATATAGTTGATACACCAGGACATGCTGACTTCGAGGGAGAAGTTGAAAGAGTTTTACAAATGGTTGATGGTGTTCTTCTACTCGTTGATGCATTTGATGGACCAATGCCTCAAACAAGAGAGGTACTAAAAAAAGCACTAGCTTTAAATTTAAAACCAATAGTTGTAATAAATAAAATTGATAGACCAGGAGCTGAACCATTAAAGGTTGTAGATAAAGTTCTTGAACTATTTATTGATCTTAATGCAACAGATGAACAACTTGATTTTCCTGTTATTTATGCTTCTGCTAAAAATGGAATTGCAAAAATGAACTTAAATGACGAGAGTGATAATGTATCTTGCATTTTTGATGAAATAATTAAAGAAATACCAGCACCAAAAGTTGATATTAATGGACCAATGCAACTATTAGTTTCAAACATTTCTTATGATGACTATTTAGGAAGAATGGCTATAGGCAGAGTTGAAAGAGGAATAGTAGAAGTTGGACAAAATGTAGTTGTTTGCAAAGATAATAACAAAAACGTAAACGGCAAAATTGCAAAATTATTTACATTTGAAGGTTTAAAAAGAGTTGAAGCTGAAAAAATAGAAGCAGGAGACATTGTTGCAATTTCAGGAATACCTGATATAAACATAGGTGAAACAATTTGCGACATTGACCATCCTGACAAAATACCATTTGTAAACATTGATGAACCAACAGTTTCAATGACATTCAGCGTTAATGATGGACCATTTGCCGGAAAAGAAGGAAAATTTGTTACATCACGTCACATTAGAGATAGATTAATGAAGGAACTTGAAAGAAATGTTTCTCTAAGAGTAAAGGAAACAGACAGAGCAGAAAGCTTTGAAGTATGTGGTAGAGGCGAACTTCATTTATCTGTACTTATTGAGACAATGAGAAGAGAAGGTTTTGAGTTACTTGTTTCTCGTCCAAAAGTTATTTTTAAAGAGATCGATGGACAAAAATGCGAACCAATAGAGACTCTTAGTGTAAATGTTCCAGATGATACAGTAGGAGCTGTAATTCAAAAACTTGGTACTCGTAAAGGCGAAATGGTCAATATGGAACCAGCAGAGCCAGGACATACAAAAATTGAATTTAATATACCTGCTAGAGGATTAATTGGATATAGAACAGAATTTATGACCGATACAAGAGGATCTGGCACAATGTCAAGTGTATTCAAAGACTATGAACCATACAAAGGCGAAATCCAATCTAGAACAAGAGGAGTAATAGTTGCATTTGAAGCTGGCAAAGCAATTACTTATGGACTATATAATGCACAATTAAGAGGTGAGCTTTTAATTGGACCTGGAACTGAAGTTTACGAAGGAATGATAGTTGGAATTAATTCTAGAAACGAAGATATTTCTGTAAATGTATGTAAGGAGAAGCACTTAACAAATACAAGAGCTTCAGGTTCTGATGATGCACTACGTTTAGTACCACCACTTAATATGTCACTAGAGCAAGCCATTGAGTTTGTACAAGATGATGAACTAGTTGAGGTTACACCTAAAAATATTAGACTTAGAAAGAAAATTTTGGATACTAAAACTCGTGAACGTGAAGCTCGTAGAGCAGGAAACAATGAATAAAAATAATGTTATATATTCACAAGTTTTTTAATTAAAAATAAACAATACTTTTTGAGAAATACTCTTGTCTTTGTGGGCAATCGTTACATTTTTTAAAGTATTGTTTATTTTTTCTTAAAGTTAAGGAGATAAAGTAAATTGAATTCGATAAAAAAAGTTAAGGAAAATGCTTTAAAGGAACATGTTCCAATAATAATGGATGAAACTTTGAATAAAATTATTGAGATTTCTGGCGAAAATAGATTTGATAAAATACTTGAAATTGGTACGGCTGTTGGATATTCATCCCTTTGCTTCCTTTCTCTGCTTAATGCTGATGGCAGAATTGATACCATAGAAAGAGATGAAGAAATGATCAAACAGGCAAAGGAAAATTTTAATGATTTAGACAAGTATAATCAAATAAATTTATTTGAGGGGGATGCTGTAGAAATATTGCCAACATTAAATGATAAATATGATATGATTTTTATTGATGCTTCAAAGGGAAAATACCCATTTTTTCTTGAGCAATCTTTAAGATTATTGTCAGATAATGGAATTATTTTTGCAGATAACATATTATATAAAGGATATGTAATGAGTGATTATAACAAACATAAGCAAAGAACTGCGGTTACTCATTTAAGAGAATATATAAAAAATGCAACAGAAAATGAGAAATTGAATACTATTATATATGAAGTAGGAGACGGACTTGCTGTTTCATTTTTTAAAAATAATTCTAAATATATATTGAAAAGTTAATTTAATAATGATATTATATGTTTTGTAAAAGGATAATAACTTTTAAGTTTTTAATAACAAGAGGATAAAGGAAAAGTAAAATGAGATTTAATAAAAAAAGCACAATAATCGCATCAATAGTATTCATACTTTTTTTTATAACGAATGTAAATTTTGTAAATGCAGCAAATACAACAAACACTAAAAATACGACGGCTGCAACAAGTACAAAAAACACAACGTCTGTAACAAGTACTTCAAATACAACTACATCAACTAAAAGCTCAACTACTACAGCTAAAACCACATCAGCTTCAGCAACATCACAGTCAACTGAAGAAACTCATACAGTTAATTCAAAAGATAAATCAGTGTCGAATTACGAAAATACTTTAAAATCACTTAGTGTTGATGGGTATGATATTTATCCGGATTTTAACAAAAATACAACTGATTATTATGTTTCTATTCCTGATGGAATTACAAGCTTAGATGTTAATGCTGAACCTGAATATGATACTGCTACAGTCAAAATTACAGGTAATACAAAATTAGCAACAAAAGGGGAAAGCCTAGTTAAAGTTGTAGTTACTTCAAAGAAAAAAATTTCAAAGACCTATACGATTCATGTCAATAGAGAAAATAATAATGGCTTGAATTTATCAGCTCTTTCAATTGATGGGGTAAATTTAACTCCAGAATTTAATGAAGATACTTATTATTATAGTGCAGAGATTGCAGAAAATGAAATTTCTCCATTTACAATTAATGCAAAAGCCAATCAAGAGGACGCAACAATTGAAATAGTTGGTAACGATAGTTCTTTAATTAAAGGGGATAATTTAATTTCTGTAATTGTAAGCAATGGAGAAGATACAGCAGTATATCAAGTTGAGATTACAATAAAGGATAAAAGTATTACAACAGTTGTGCAAAATACCCCAAACAGTCAGTTGACAGTATATTTAGAAAAGGCTAGAAATTTAATATTGAATAATAAGAGAAATTTAATTATATTTTTGGCTATAATTTTTATATTGATAATAATTTTATTGATTGTTATTATAAAAAAAATAAAAAATTCCAAAAAAGATAAGAAAAGACAGGAATTGAAAAAAAGAGCAATTTAAAGGAGGAGAAAATAATGAAAAAAGTTGCAATATTAGTTAATGGTGGAGATGCACCAGGCTTAAATCCAGTAATTAGAGCCATAACAAAAACCGCCGAAAATAATGGAATTGAATGCTATGGATTTATTGATGGTTTTCAGGGATTACTTGATAACAATTATATTAGATTAGATGGACAAAAAGTTTCTGCAGGATTAATTGATAAAGGTGGTTCAATAATTGGTTCGTCTTTAAATACAATTATTTTCCACTATAAAGTTACAAACCCTGATGGCAGTGTAGAATATAAGGATTTATCAGACAAATGTATCCAAAATATTAAAGATGATGGATTTGATTGCCTATTTACGCTAGGTGGAGACAGCACACAAAAATCTGCTAGAGATTTAGCAATAAGAGGAGTAAATGTAATTGGAGTTCCAAAAACAATTGATAATGATGTTGCTTGCACAGATATTACTTTTGGCTACGAAACAGCTGTAGCTGTTGCAACTGATGCAATTGATAGGCTTCATACAACTGCTGAAACACATCATCGTGTTATGGTTTTAGAGGTTATGGGAAGATTTGCTGGATGGATAGCACTTGGAGCTGCAGTAGCAGGAGGCGCAGATGTTGCACTAATTCCTGAAATTCCTTATGATATAAATAAAGTAGTAGAAGCAATAAATAAAAGAAATAACGCAGGGAAAAAGTTTAGTATTGTCGTTGTATCTGAAGGTGCAATGCCTAAAAATGGGGAAGCATCTACCTATGAAGCAAATATAGGAGAGGGAACAGGAATTGTTACTAAATTTGCAGGAGCAGGAGACAGAGTTGCAAAAGAGATTGAAAAATATACAGGTATGGTTACTAGATGCACAACTCTTGGATACTTACAAAGGGGAGGCTCTCCAGTAGCTTATGATAGAATACTTTCTAGCAAGTATGGCGCAAGAGCAATGGAACTTGCAATGGCTGGGAAATTTGGAGTTTTAACAATATACAAAAATGGAAAAATTGATGATATTTCACTTGAAGATGTTGTTGGAAATAACAAGAAAATTGGAGCTGTTGAGGGCGGCACAAAAGATAGCAATGTTAGACTTGTAACAATGGACGATGAGCTTGTAAAAACTGCAAGAGACCTTGGAATTTGTTTAGGAGACTAAAATAAAAGCTTTGACTTTAGTAGATGAACTGCAAGTAAATCATATAGAAAAAAACGCATTAAATAAAACAGGAGAATTATATGACTATAAAAGAAAATATTGAAATAGCAATTTTGAATGCATTAAAAGATGAATTTAACTATGAAATTAGCATTGAGGAAGTTAATAATATTCTAGAAGTGCCTAAGGAAAAGAAAAACGGGGATTTCTCTTTTCCTTGTTTTAATTTATCAAAGTATTTAAAAAAATCACCAGTTGAAATTGCTGGCAAATTAAAAGAAAAAATAAAAATAGAAAAGCCGATTGAAAAAATTGATGTTATAAATGGATTTTTAAATTTTTATATTTGTAAAGATTCACTTGTAAACGAAACTATTGAAAAATTTTCTATACAAAATGAAAACTATGGAAAATCTGAAATGGGAAAGGGAAAAACTATTTTAATAGAATCATCTTCTCCAAATATTGCTAAAGAATTTCATATTGGGCATCTAAAAACAACAATAATTGGAAAATCATTATATAACTTATACAGTTTTTTAGGGTACAATACAGTTAGCTTAAACCATTTGGGGGATTATGGAACTCAATTTGCAAAATTAATTGTAGGGTATAAAAAATGGGGCTCTGAATATGATTTTTCAGTAGATCCAATTGATAAGCTAACAAAACTTTACATAAGAATTAATACTCTTTGCGATGAAGATGAGAGTGTCCTAGAAGAATGTAGAGAAACATTTAAAAAGCTTGA
>CACXCH010000096.1 GCA_902766085.1 uncultured Eubacteriales bacterium | reverse complement strand
TCTAAGGAACGTTCAAAAATTTCGCCCTTCGTTAACACTCCGGTTGGTCGCTGAAGGCGCGTCTTACTCGCCTATTAAATATTATGCTTTTCGGCTTTTTAATTAAAAATATTAACCTGTAATATTTGATTGAAAAAATGTTTCTAAGTTATTGAAAATTAAATTAAACTTTGATATTATATATAATAAAGAACTAGAGAGGAAAAGTTAATGAAATTACAACATTTATCAGTCATATTTGTTATTATTATTTTGCCTATTGTTATAGTAGTATCGGTTTATACAAATAACTTAATAAAAGTTGCTGACACAAAAGCTGAATATGATAAAATTTTAATGAATTCTACTTATGATGCAGTTAGAGCTTATCAACTTAATACATTAAGTAATAGCTTTGCTAGTGTTAATGAGTCTAGATTAAGGGATGTAAAAGCTTCTGCAAATACTTTTTTTAATAGTTTAGCCTCGGGTCTTTCTCAATCAGGGTTTACGAAAACTGAACTTAATGATTATGTCCCAGCAATTCTTTTCACATTATATGATGGATACTATATTTACACTCCATACCAAAATATTGTTTCAACAAGCTCATCTAAAGCTTATTTTTCAACATCTAAGGACAGTTCATCTAATTTACAATTTGACTTTAAACCTTTTACATACTATTCTTGTGAGTACAAAAGCGACTCGAAGGACTTTGACATAATTGTAAATTATACTCTTGATAATTATATAAGTGTTATGGGAACACACAAAGGTAGCTATTTTACAACATCGGGATATTATATTAATCCTACAGGAATTAGTTTTCCAGGAGGAAAAACAGTAGTTATTTCAAAAAATGGAAAGAATATTACATTAAATCCAGAAGAACTTGGCGAATATATAAGTTTAGTTGATCAAGTATACACAAATACAGATAAAACTACTCAAGCAAGAACTTCTCATACAGAACCTAAATATTACAGATATATAAATTATAAAGAGGAAAAATACTATTATGATGATTCACCAAATACAAATGCTATTTCATATCAAGGAGTAAACATATTTTACTTACAAAACAATAATAGAATTTATATAAGCCCTGAATTAAAAGAAACTCTTGATAATTATGTGGGGAGCGATGTATCAAACATTAATAATTTCAAAGATGTTAATTATTATTACTATTATAGAAATGCAGTTGACTTTTCTAATTCGGTTTATGATAAATTAAAAGACATAAATGTTAATACTGATGTTGTTACAGATACTTACAACAAAGAGTACAATATTTATGTGGAAAATACTAAAGAAGATACAAGTGAAAGAGAAACATATCACGCTAAAAAAAGCTTTACAAATGATCAAGCTTATGTTTTTGACTATAATAAAAGTGAAAATGATCCAGAAACGGATGAATCTAATTTTAATAATCATAGAATTGATGTTATTGCAGCAACAATTGAAGCCGATTTGACAAATGCAATTGCAAATTTCAATAAATACTATGTATCAGATTATAGTTTTGCTATGCCGGCTTTAAGTGAAGATGACTGGAATAAAATTGCTAACAATGTAACAGTAGTAACATTTATGCAAGGAATGGTTATTGGAAACTATCAATTTTATAACAATTACTCTGTAGTTGCAAATACCAAGAACAAAGAATTTATTTCAAAAAATAGTATATATGTGCAAGATAGCGGAGAAAAAGCGTATAATGGAGATAACGACTACCACAGCATTGGATGCGTTGCATATAATGCTTCAAATCCAACAAGTGTTACTGGATATAGAAATATTGACTATGAATTGCAAAAATATATAAGTGTTAATGAAGATAATTTGAAAATAAATTATTATCTTCAACCGCAACTAGCTGATTATGATTGTGTGGTTACAAAAAATAATAGCAAATTTTCAGCCGATGATTATTTTGAATTTAATGATAAAACTATTGAATATACTGATAGTAGTGGCAAAACTTATGATGTAAGTATAAACGAAGAAATCAGGAGGGCGTATATTCAAGCATTAGCAAGAGAAAAGATGGCATTGAGCAAAAATATGGAAATTTTAAATGTTCATTAAACGGAGGAAACGACATTGAAAAATATATTAAAGAAAACAAAAAACAAAAACGAAAAGTTGTCTGAAGAAAATAAGCAAATAAAAAATAGAGATGCAAATTTATCTGAAAAAGATAAAAAAACAAAGAACAATGATGAAGATTTATTTGACAAGGAAAAGAAACTAGAAAAAAAGAAAAGAAAAAGAGAAAACGCAAAGGTTTACTCAAAGAGATTCATTATTAGATTAGTGGCATTTATTATGGCTTTCATAATGATTTTTGCAGTAGTTGTATCATTGGTATTTTATTTAAAATATTATAATTCATAAAATTACAAAGATAAGGAAGTGAATATATAAAAATGTTTGATGAACTAAATACTGGAATATCTGGAAGTATTAGTGATTATTTTAAAAGCTTAGGAGATAGTCCTTGGAATATCATAGCATTTATAGTTGATATTAGTCTTGTAATAGTTTTAATTTATTACTTTATAAAATTTGCAAAAGAAACCAAAGTATGGCAATTAATAAAAGGAATTGTATTTTTAATTATAATAACATTTTTAAGTGGACTATTAAAACTTAAAATTTTAAATTATTTATTAACATCAGTTATGACCTATGGAGTTATGGCACTTTTAATTATTTTCCAACCAGAATTAAGAAGAGGACTTGAAAAACTAGGAACAACCAATACATTCTCAAGATTATTTGGAATGGAAAAAAATTTACAAGATCAAACGAAAGAAAATATTTATAGAGTTGTAATTGCAGCTGAAGAAATGTCAAAAACAAAAACAGGAGCTTTAATTGTATTTGAAAGGGATGTTAAACTTCAAGATATAATTGAAACTGGAATTGCAATGGATTCACAAATTTCGCCACAAGTTTTAGTAAATATATTTGTTCCAAATACACCTTTACACGATGGAGCAGTAATAATTAGAAACAACAAAATTGCAGCAGCGGCTTGCATTTTGCCTCTTGCTGATGATAAAGACATTGCAAAAAATCTTGGAACACGTCACAGATCAGCAATAGGGATTTCAAAAGAATCAGATGCAATTGCGGTTGTTGTATCAGAAGAAACAGGCAAAATTTCAATTGCAAAAGATGGGACTTTAATTGCAGATGTTAGTGAAGATTCATTAAAAAGAATATTGAAAAAACAATTGATAAATCCAGTAACAAAAAGCAACAAAAATACATTTAAAGATTTAAAAAAGAGATTTATAGAAAGAAAAGAAAAAAGCAAAAATGAGGAACATAAAAATAACGATTGAGTATGATGGAAAAGACTTTAATGGCTGGCAAAAGCAACCTGACAAACTAAATATTCAAGGAGAAATAGAAAGGGCAATTGAAATAATCACTGGAGAAAAAGTAAATCTAATTGGTTCGGGCAGAACTGATGCAGGAGTAAATGCCTTAAATCAAGTTGCAAATTTTAAAATTGAAAGCAAAATTCCAATTGAGAAAATCCCTTATGCATTAAATTCTCAATTAAAAAGATCTATAAGGGTAAAAGATGCAGAGGAAGTTGATGATAGGTTTAATAGCAGATATAATGCAAAAAAGAAAACATACATTTATACAATAAATAATTCAGAACAGGGAAGTGCAATTTATAGATATATGCAATACCATTATCCTATAAAGCTAGATGAAGTTAAAATGGACGAAGCTGCAAAATATTTCATAGGAGAACACGATTTCAAAGCATTTAAAGCAAGCGGGACAAGCTCAAAATCAAGCGTAAGAATAATATACAGTTCAAGAGTAATTCGTGAAAATGAAATAATAAAAATAATTTTAACAGGAAATGGATTTTTATATAATATGGTGAGAATAATAGCGGGAACATTAGTAGAAGTTGGAGAAGGGAAAATAAAACCTGAGAAAGTGAAAACAATAATAGAGTCAAAAGATAGAAAAAAAGCAGGAAAAACATTGCCTCCAACTGGGCTATGCTTATACAATGTAGAATATGAATAAAGCCATATTAGTGAATGAAAAGAGCATAATATTTAATAAAGGAGTTATTAAATATTATGCTTTATTTAACATATTCTGCATTTTTAGTCGAGTGACAAGCCCAAGCGAGTTCTAAAAATATAAGATCTTTAATTATCAACATATTTGTAAATTGTCTAACTATTTCTTATTCTATTATATAGCCTTCTCTGGCAACAACAAATTCTGCAGGCTCTTGTGTTAGGAAAACGATTATTTCCATTATTATTGTTATTATTATTATCATTGTCAAAAAAGTTTAAAATAAATCTTGTTATAAGCGCTGTTATAAATGCAATTATAGCATAAACGATTACAGCAATTATTGCATTTGTATTCCCGCTAAAGAATACTAAAGCAATAATTAAACCTATAATGAAAATTATAGCTGAAACAAGAACAGGGCTATTTAAAAGTTTTTCAAGTGCAATTGAAAATATTATAACTGCAATTGGAAAAATTAAAAAAACTAAAACTGGATCCATAATTTTTCCCTCCTAGATTATATTATGCCAAATCAAAAAATTATGTTAATGTTTAAAATTTGCCATATAATCTTTCGATAAGTTCAATGTTACAAGTTAATGTTTTTTAAGAAAATATTATGCCTTG
>CACXCH010000095.1 GCA_902766085.1 uncultured Eubacteriales bacterium | reverse complement strand
GCGTGCAACTTATGAAAAAATAGGTAGAATAAAAAAGAATAGTTGTAAATCAAATTTTTTTAATCAAGTTTTATATATTAATGGAAAGGAATGTAAAAAATGAAAATAGCGATTGATATTGATGGAACAATATATGAAACTGAAAGAGAGATGAGAGTTGAAGCGGAAATTTATGATATTGAAAAATTACATGGAAAAGGAATGATTGACAAATCTCAAGTTTGGGTACAAAACAGATATGATTGGACTGATGAACAAAACATAGAATTTATAAAAAGATTTGTAGAAATAACTAGAAGAGCCAACTTATTACCAGGTGCTAAAGAGGTAATAAAAAAATTCGAACAAATGGGAATTGAACTGATAATAATTACTGCTAGAGGAAGTCAAGAATACGAAGATAATGAACAAATGATGCAAGTGGCTAAGGATAAGCTAAAGAGTGATGACTTTCATTTTTCTAAGATGATATTCAAAACTCCAAATAAGTTACAGGCTTGTCTAGATGAAAAAGTAGATTTCTTAATTGATGATTCACCAGACGTGTGCCAAGAAACCATAAATGGCAAGGTTAAAACAATTTTCATACATGATGGAGAAATAAAAGGAGTTGACAAGCCAAACCAATATTTATATGAAGTTGGAAACTGGGGAGAAATTTATAGAATAATTTATAACTATGTTCATAATGTTAAACAATAAAAAAACACAATAAGATTAATTAATAATAAATTGGTCATCAAAATAAAACCTCTTAAATATAATAATTTAGGAGGCTTTATTTATGGAAAAAATTGATAGAATGCTCATGCAGAGAAACTTGGTTTACAAAGGAAAAGTTATATTAAAATATAGGATAGAATATCCTCAAATAAAACAAAAAAATGATTTTAACACATATAATTACGAAAAAGCTAGTAACCTGAAAAGGCTAGCGGAAGGAGAGCTTTTTGAAGAAGCAAAAAAGCAATTTGATTATGCTGAATCTCAAGGATATCCATTTAATCAGTATGAAGTGGTTTCACAATTTAATGTAACATACAATTATCAAAATTACGTGAGCTTATACATAGACGAATATATTTACCAAGGCGGGGCACACGGAAATACATTAAGAACATCTCAAACATGGAACCTAGAAAATGACAAAATGATAAAATTGTCACAATGGTTTAAAGATCCAAATTATGTATCAGAATTAATTGACAATATAAATGAACAGATAAAAGAAAATATAAAAAATGGAAATAATATTTATTTTGAAGACTACTGCTGTTTAACGAGCAAAAATTTTAAAGTAGAAAGTTATTATATTAAAAATGGATTAATATATATTTACTATCAACAGTATGATATTGCACCATACTCGAGCGGAATACTAAATTTTGAAATACCAAGAAAGGCATAATTCAAACTTACGTCAAGCAAAAAAAGTAAGTGTAATTTTGTAAAGTAAATGCAATTTGTATGACAAAATGCAACTCTAAAAGCAATACTTACAGAATTTTACAAATAAAAAATTGACAAAGTTAATTAAATATGCTATTATGTAAACATACAAATGAACCATAAATTACAGGGACGTAAACACAAAAGAAAGGACATTATATGAAAAACATCTTAAGGATTGCAACAATGATTGCAACAATTGTTACGGTACTGAGTTTCACAACAACTACTCAGGCTAAGGAGATTTCAAAGCCGTTTACAGAAGAAACGGTTACGAGAGTGGTTACAACATACAACCTGCTTACAAGCAGAGGAGTGGAGGTCACGACAAAAGGAAACAACGTTGAAATTGTGACCTCAGTGGGGGACTTCGTGACCAGTAGCATCACATTGTCACAAGATGATGTGCTACTAATTGCAAAGTTTGTTGCAGCAACCAACCCTACAAGCGACAATGCAAGAATTAGCATGGCAGCTTGTCCGATTAATCGGGTAAAGTATGGCTATGCAAGTAGCATAAAAGAAGCAGTAAGTCAGCTTGCGGATATCAAAGAGGTAGAAAAATTTGAGGCTGACAGCTCCTCACTTCAAGCAACAAGTCTTGCTATTTTAGGACTTGATCCTGAAGGAAACTTCCTTGGAGAAGATACACTTTATGCTTATCCGGCAGGAACAATGCCAATAAGCAAGAAGATAGTTGATGGGAGTTATGAATTCTTCTCATCAGAGGGGTATAACGAAATATTCAGAAGGTAGCAAAAGGTAACAATTAAAATAGTCCCTGTTAGGAAGGCCAGAGCAATACTGGCCTTCTTTTTTGTGTAAATAAACTTCTGGAAATGTCGGTAGTGATGTTACCCGTAACTAAAATATAAAAAAGTATTGCTATTTAACATAAATCGTGGTAATATAATTTTGCAATATTTATTCAAGGAAATCTTCATTTCTATATTCCTAAACGATAAATATTCAATCATATAAAATTTAATTCTCTAAAGATATTTGATTCTAGTTAGAATTGATTCAATGATCTACAATTTACATTCAAATGTTTTACAAAATTTAACATTCAATCAACATAATTCTGTATGCATTAATATCAAGTGATTAAAAATTTCAATATCACACATTATACTGACAAAATTAAGTATATTGAATGTTATTTATTCACAATTTGTAATTTCAGGATTAAATGCATCATTATTTACAAATCATAATTTCAAATTAAATGTGTTCTTATTTGCAACTCATAATTTAAAATTAAACGTATTCTCATTTATAACTCATAATTTAAAATTAAATGTATTCATATTTAAATCCATAGTTTCAAAATCAGATGTATTTTATTTAAGACTTATTATTTTAAGATTAATTTTGTGCTCTAAAAATCAAATCATAATTATTTCTTTATAATTAGAACTCCAATAAATTTAGATTATTAATTTTTATAAATTTTTTTTACAGAAAGGAATTTTTGCGTATGGAGGAAAACGAACAAGGAAACAAAACTCAAGAAATCTTAACTAATGAAGAAGAACTAAAAGTAAATGAAAATTTTGAGGAAGGAGGCTTTAACAAAAATTTAATATATGAGGAAGGAGGTTTTACAAAAAAATTAATACATAATGAAACATGTACCAAGAAAAGCACATTAATGCCAAAAAAT
>CACXCH010000094.1 GCA_902766085.1 uncultured Eubacteriales bacterium | reverse complement strand
TTTCTTATCTAGCATCCCTATTTTTCATTTTTCTTATTTTCTTTTCTTGTTTCTGTTTTAGTATGGTATTATCTCTTTCTTTTTCTAATACAAGTTTAGTTGCTTGAATTTTTCTTAATTCTCCTTCAACATAATTTACAATCTTTAATTTTTTATTAATTTCATCAATTTGATTTTTAATTTCCAAAATTTTATTTGCAGTTTCATCTAAATTATTATTTTTTCTTAAAGATGAAACTAAATTTTCCTTATCATTTCTTAATTTTGATATTCTTTTTTGGAGCTTTGCTTTAAAACTCTCTAAATCGCTTTCTGACGTGATATTGTTTTCAGACAGTAAATTATTCATTTCAATTATTTTATTTGCTCTATCAAGCATTTTAGCATTAATTTTTTGAGAATAATTATTATTTCCATTAATTGAGTTTTCTTTTTTGTATGTAGTCTGCTCATTTTTCATATTTTGCTTTTGAATTTCAAGTGCAATTTCCAAAACAGCATTAATAATTAAAATAAGCATTGCATAATTTGCAAGTCCTGGAACATATACAGAAGCAATTACTGATTTGCTAATGCCCTCCACTAAATAAGCATCTCTTTTTAAACCTTTTGTAGCCCATATTTTATCTTCAGTCCCATATCTTTCATATTCTTTGCCAAATAATTCATCAGGGCTATATCTTATTTTTGTAACCCTATCAATTACATAATAGTAGTTCCAATCCCATTTTTTTTCGTGCAATACATCATAGCCAAATGTACCCATAATATTCACAAAATCTTGAAAACCCTCTGCTAAATAAATAGCATCATCAATGTCTTGCCTTAATTGAACCATTTTAGGATTTGTTTTCATATATCTGTCTGCATATCGTTTGGTAGTTTCAAAATATTTTAGGCTTTTAGGAGAATCTATTACTGATAATCCACAATATCTGCAATATCTATCAGATGTTGCCCTAATATTAAAATATTCAGTTTTATTCCAATGTAGCTTTTTCCCATCTCTAAATGAAACAGAATTTACAAAAATATGATTATGAATATGGTTTCTATCAACATGTGTTCCAACATAAATTTGAAATCTATCACCCCATAATTCTTTTGACATTTCCACTCCAATTTCATGTGCAAGCTCTGCACTAACTTCCCCAGGCAAAAAAGATTGAATAATATGATAACCAACAATTCCTCGTTCTTTATTATAAATCTTTTTAATTTGTTGCATATCAAGAGCAGCATTAGTTGAATTAGGAGAGCAATGTATTCCAGTTACAAATTCACAATCATTAGTTTTCTTTGGATTACCTATATAATGAATTATAAAACCTGCACTTCCACCTCTAGCAACTTTTGCTTTTATAACTGCCATGTTATCACCTCCTAACAATATTTTTTCATTAATGCCCTTGAAAGAATTGCAAGAGTTGAAATACACTCTTGAATTTTTTCTTTTGGAACATAACAGCCTTGGTTTAGCTTTTTAGCAATCTGATTCAAGTTATTTTGTGCATTACTTAAATCAGAATATATTTTAAAAAATTCATCATCAGGTTTTTCCTTTAATATTTTATTATTGATACATTTTCTAAAATATTCAGATTCACTAATTTGTGCTTTATAACATTTTTCTTTTAGTTTATTATCTTCATCTCTGGTTATCCAAAAATTCTTTTTTACATCACTATATCTAGCCATAAAAATCACATCCTTTCTTATAAAAAAATTGAACAAGAGAGAAGAATTTTTCTTCAATCTTGTTCTTAAAAATGACTCGTTAGAGTCATATACATTTTGAGCGGAGCTCAAATCATTGGCAAAGGTTACGGGAGTAACTTTGCTGTGCTCGCTTATTATTACAATCTAAAATATACCCAATTAGAGAAAATATAAGGCATATATTTACAAAAAATCGGAACTAAATTTGCTTTTTATTATTCATAAATAAGTTCTTTATAAACTATTTCTTCAGCACATTTTTTGTAATTATTCATTAAGCCAACCCATTCTAATTGATCCATTTTTCCATCATAATGAATTGGAATATTATCTGCTTTTGCCATTGATTTAATAATTTCATCAACTTTTTTATTTGCAGTTTTATCGATTTCTTCAAGGTGTTTATTAAGTTTATCTGTCATAATAAGTTCAGCATATAAACCTTTTTTATTATTCTTTAGATAGTTTAATCTTGCTCTACCATACTTGCCTAAAACAGCTTTTTCTTGTTTCTCTAATATTAAATCAGGGATTAAATAATCTCCTTCTTTGTGATATGTAATCTTATTTTTCTTTTCCATTTTCGTTATCTCCTTTTTCAAATTTTAAATTACAATATAAACTTTTATAAAATTCTGGTGGGTAGGATCGTTGCTCATAATTAGCATAATTTTTCTTTTTAAAATTGCTTTTATTAATATCTTTATTATTATTTTTATTATCTATATATCTTCCTCGTAAATTTTCCGTGTCCTGAGTCGTAAAATTTCCGGTTCCGGAATCGTAATTTTTACGAGTCACTAAATTTGTTTTTGTATGTCTAATAAATTTTTCTTCTGTTAAATGTTGTACCTTTCCAACATAAATATGTTTAGGTTTATTCTTTCCAAAAGACTTTTCTTGAATAAGTTTTGCTTCCTTTAAAAGTTCAAATGCTTTAGTAACTGTCTTATCTGATGCATTTAATAGTTCTTGAGCTTCTGCTCTTGGAAACACAATATACAAGTAGCCATCTTCATCAATCCAATTATTTTTTACTGATAATCTAAATCTACTTAATAAAAAACTATAAAGTAAAATACTATCAGAATTTAATTTT
>CACXCH010000093.1 GCA_902766085.1 uncultured Eubacteriales bacterium | reverse complement strand
TGTCCAAAGTGAACACCAGCTTCTAGTAATTGTTTCATTGCAACTACTGCCATTTTTGATTCCTCCTTATTAGTTATTCCTCCATAAATGTCAACACACTGCACAACTTTTTGTAATAAAAAAAGCACTTGTACAATGCTCGATTTATGTGTGTATTTTTCAACGCAATTAATTATATCAAAAAAAAAGCCTTTTGGCAAGGCTTTTTACAAATTTTTATTAACTTATATTAATTAAAAGTGATAATGTCTTAAGTAATTAAAAGCAAAAATGTCCCTAATTTATAAAAAATACTTGAATGAATCTTTTAATCAGTAACAAATTACATAAAAAATCAAGTACAAACTGTATAATTTTAAAATTTTATATGATATAATGTGCTTAATTTTAAAGATAAACGTTTGGAGGTTATCAATGGAAGAAATTAAAAATGTGTTGCTTTCTCTAATAAAGAACAATGAAAATGAATATGTTGAATTCAAAGAAGCAAAAAATAATTTTGATTTTGATGATTTAGGAAAATATTTTTCTGCTTTAAGTAATGGTTCAAATATTGCTGGAAAGCAATATGCTTGGTTAATATTTGGAGTAACAGACAAAACACATGAACTTATTAACACTAATTATAGGAAAGATAGAAATCTAAATAATCTAAAAACTGAAATAGCTAGATTTACAAATGACAATATTACTTTTATTGATATATATGAATTAAATATAAATAATAAAAGAGTAATAATGTTTAAAATTCCGGCTGCAATTGGTGTTCCAACAACTTGGAAGAAAATTGCTTATGATAGAGTTGAAGAACAATTAGTACCTATTAATGAAATTAGAAGAAACATAATTTTATCAACTATAAATATTGATTGGTCTAGACAAATTATTAGCGAATTAACCATAGATGATTTAGATAAAAATGCAATTTTAAAAGCAAGAGAGCAATTTAAAAACAAAAATGAAAACAAAGAAATTTCAAAAGAAATTGATAAAATGGACGACATTACATTTTTGAATAAGGCAAAAGTTTTACTAAATGGTAAAATTACAAGAGCCGCTTGGCTTTTACTTGGAAAAGAAGATGTAAATACAGCAGTTGAAAATTGTATACCAACAATAACTTGGGAATTAAGAGATGAACACGGAGTTGTTGATTATGAGCATTTTTCAATTCCTTTTATCTTAAATATTGAAAAAGCAACTGAAAAAATAAGAAATTTAAAATATAGATACATTCCAAGTCAATTAACAATCTTTCCGGAAGAAATTGATAAATATGATACAAGCATTATAAGAGAATTAGTAAATAATGCTGTTGCACATCAAGATTATAGAATATCCGGTAGAGTTAATATAATTGAAATGAAAGATAAAATCACAATCATAAATGAGGGAAATTTCATTCCGAAAAATATTGATAATTTAATCTTAAATGAGAGTTATGTTCCCCCATATTATAGAAATACATTTTTAGCACAAGCAATGGTTAATTTAAATTTAATTGATACTGCAGGAATGGGAATTAGAAGAAGTTTTGAAAAACTAAGAGAAAGATATTTTCCTATGTTAGATTATGATTTAAGCACATCAAATAGAGTAAAGGTTACTATTTATGGAAAAATTATTGATGAAAAATATACAAGTTTACTTTTTGAAAATAAAGAACTTACTTTAGAACAAGTTATGCTTTTGGATAGAGTTCAAAAAAATATTAAAATAACAAAAGAACAAGCAACAGCTTTAAGAAAAAATCATTTGGTTGAGGGTAGATATCCAGCTATATATATTTCAAAAGAAATATCAAAAGCTACAAATCAAAAGTCTGAATATATAAAACATGCGGGATTAGATGATGAATATTATCAAAAATTAATACTAACATACATTGATAAATTTGGTAGTGCAACAACAGCAGAAATAAGAGATTTATTAATAGACAAGCTGCCTGATAGCTTGAATGAAGAACAAAAAAATAGAAGAATAAAGTATTTGATGATTGAAAAACTGAAATTTCAAAAGAAACTTATTGTAAATATCGGTTCATCAAGAAAGCCAGTATGGGTAAGAGCTGATAAAAATTATTGAAAAACGGACGAAAAATGGACGAAAAACGGACGAAAAATGGACGAAAAATGGACGAATTGTGTCTGAGAAAAGTTTTCACCAAATGAAAAAACTCTTGATAAAATAGAATAAATATATATTATGTGGAAAGATTTAGTAGACAAAATTAAAATTCCAAACGAAGGGAGATTTTCAAAAGTTACAAAAAAGAAAATAATTAACAAGACAAATTCATAAAATACTGTAAATGGTCAATGAGAAAACGAGTTGAAAAACCTAGGTAATCTTATATCATTTAAGATTTGCCTAGGGCTATATTATCCTTCAAAATTTACTCCTTTGTATTCGCTATTATAATTTAGTATTTCTTCTGAAAACTCTTTTGACCATAGTAAACATTTTTCTATTTTTCTTCTTTTTGCTTTTCTTCTAAATTAGTTTGTGCTTTTTGTTGTTTTCCCAGTTTTTGTGCTTTTCTTATTTGTCTTTTTGTAGCTTTTGTTGTGCTTTTTTGCTTGTCTTTCTTGTACCTTTTGTTGTACTCCTCTTAGTTGTCTTTTTTGTGCCTTTGGCTGTGCTTTTCTTAGTCGTCTTTTTTCTTGTTTTTGTCTTGGCTTTTTCTGGTGTCCATGTTTCTCCCAGCTTTGGTTCATCCCATGATATATAGTTGCAAGGATTTTCTTCTTTTTTGTTGTTTCTTGAGCATATATAGTATTTTCTCCCTCTATTGGTTCTTCTTAAATATACTTCTGCTCCGCATACTGGGCAAGGAACATCCACTTTTTCATGAAATGGTTCGATATTTTTGCAATCAGGATATCCTGAGCAGGCAAGAAATTTGCCATATCTTCCATATTTTATTACCATTGGTTTTCCACATTTATTGCACATAATGTTTGTAACTTCATCTTGTATTTTTACGTGTTCAAGTTCTTTGTCTACTTTTTCTACTTCTTTTTCAAATGGACCATAAAATTCTCTTAGAACCTTTTTCCATTCTTCTTTGCCTTCAGCTATTTGGTCAAATTGATTTTCAATATTTGCAGTAAATTCTACATTTATAATGTCAGGAAAGTTTTCTACAAGTAATTTATTTACAACTTTTCCTAGTTCTGTTGGAACAAGCTGTTTCTTTTCTTTTTCAACATATCTTCTTTCTATGATTGTTGAAATAATTGTTGCATACGTGCTTGGTCTGCCAATTCCTTTTTCTTCAAGTGCTTTTACTAAGCTTGCTTCAGTATATCTTGCAGGTGGTTCTGTAAAACTCTGTTTTCCGTCAATTTTCTTCTTTTTTAAGGTTTCTCCTACTTCAAGTTTTGGAATATTGTTTTCATTGTCGTCATCTGAAGATGTGTCTTTATCTTCAACGTAAAGTGTCATAAATCCCTTAAATTTCAATGTTTGTCCTGTTGCTTTAAAGTTATAAGTGTTTGTTTTTCCTTTTGCATCAATTGTTGCTGACACAGTGTCATAAATTGCTTGTGACATTTGACTTGCAATGAATCTATTAAAAATTAATGTGTATAGTTTGAATTGATCTTGGTTTAATCTTCCCTTTATTTCCTCAAAATTGGCTAAAATGTTTGTTGGTCTGATTGCTTCGTGAGCATCTTGCGCACCTGATGCTTTTCTATAGTACCTGTTTTCATAATATTCTTGTCCATATTTTTGAGTAATTAGTGTTTTGGCAGCTGCTCTTGCTTCCTCCGAAATTCTTGTTGAGTCTGTTCTCATATATGTTATAAAGCCACTTTCATAAAGAGTTTGAGCTACTTGCATTGTTTTCTTTATTGCAAAATTTAATTTACGTGATGCTTCTTGTTGCATTGTACTTGTTGTAAAAGGTGGTGCGGGAGTTCTTTTTTTGCTTCCATTTTTTACATCTGATACAATAAATTTTGCTCCTTTTACGTCTGCTAGTATATTGTCGACTTCCTCTTTTTTGTGTAATTCTATTTTTTTGTTATCTATTTCAGCAAGCCTTGCTTGGAAACTTTCATTATCTTTTTCGAGTGTTACAAATAGATTCCAGTATTCTTCTGGAATAAAAGCTTGTATTTCATTTTCTCTATCAGCTATAAGTTTAACAGCAACTGATTGCACACGTCCTGCGGACAACCCTCTTTTTACTTTTTTCCAAAGTAGTGGACTAATTTTATAACCTACAATTCTATCCATTACACGTCTTGCCTGTTGGGCATTTGTTAAATTAAGGTCAATTGTTCTAGGTTCTTTAATTGATTTCTTTACCGTATCTTTAGTTATTTCATTAAATGTTACCCTGCAAAGTGAATCCTCTGGCAAATTTAATAAATAAGCTAAATGCCAAGCTATTGCTTCTCCTTCACGATCAGGGTCGGTTGCTAAGTAAACTGTTTTAGCCTTTTTAGCTTCTCTTTTTAGTTCATTTATTAATGGGGCTTTACCTCTAATGTTAATATATTCGACTTCAAAATCTTTTTCCGGATTAACTCCTAATTTAGATTTTGGTAAATCTCTAACATGACCTTTAGAAGCCATTACTTTGTAATCGCTTCCAAGAAATTTTTTTATTGTTGTAGCTTTAGATGGTGATTCCACAATAATCAGTTTGTTTTCCGCCATAACAGCTCCTTTCCTTTAATTAACATCAATGTATAAAACTGAGTAATTATTATTTGTACCATTACCGATACTTAGTATTTTTACCTCATTGCCTCTTTTTCTTAATTCTTCTGTCAATCTTTGTGCAGAAATATATGATATTTTTCATATAAATATATTTAATAATATTAAACTTAGGTTGCTCTTTTCTTTATACACTTATTTTACTTAGTAGCCACACTTTTTATTTGGGCATATATTCTATCTTCTACATCATTTACAGATAAGAGCAAACTTCTTTTTCCCATTTGCTTTAGTTCATCATCATTTTCTATGATTTCTTTTATTGTTCTATCCAAAATTTCTGAATTTAAGTCTTTGTCAAGAATTACCTTGGCTGCTCCTACATTTTCAACAGCACGTGCATTATATTCTTGATGGTTTTCTGCCGCATAAGGAAATGGCACAAATATTGCTGGTTTTCCTACTTTTTCTATTTCAGTAATTGTCATTGCTCCGCTTCTTGAAACAATTAAATCAGCAACATTCATAATTTCTTCCATATTATAAATATATGGAAGAGCTTTTACATTGCTAATATTATTAATGTCAATTTTGTATTTTGCAAATTCATCTTTTATATTATTATATTGTCCTTTTCCAATTGCCCATATTATTTGATAATCATCATTAGCTAAATCAATAGTGCTCATATTTCCATTTTTATCTGTAATTGATATTGTATTGTTTGAATATTTATTTCTTTTAACTATTAAATCTTTAACAGCCTCATTAATAGATTTAGCTCCCTGGCTTCCACCAAATATTAGCACAAGCTTTTTATTTTTGTCAAATCCTAGTTCGTTTTTCTTTTCATCTACTTGCTGAATACTATATTTTAAGTTTTTTACTTTTGTTGGTGTTCCAGTAACTACAACATTTGCAGTATATCTTAGTCTATCCTTGGCTTCTTTAAATCCCAGTAATACTTTTTTTGCTTTTTTCGAGAATATTTTGGTTGCAATTCCAGGTAATGCATTGCTTTCGTGAATTACATAAGGAATTTTTAATTCATTTGCAGCTTTAAAAACAGGTACGCAAATATATCCACCTGTTCCTATTATTATATCAGGTTTGAATTGTTTTATAATTTCTTTTGCACTTTTTATAGACTTTATAGTCTTAAATAATCTTTTTATGTTTTCAGGTGTAAAGCTTCTAGATATCCCATAAGCATCTATTGTTTTTAGTTCATATCCAGCTCTTTTTACGAGATCAACTTCTAGTCCTCTATTTGTGCCAATAAAGATTATTTCAGAGTCCTTTTCTTCTTCCATTATTTTATTTGCAATTGCAATTCCTGGATTAATATGTCCTCCAGTTCCTGCTGCTGCTATAATAACTCTCATTTTAAATTATTAAAAATTCCTTTCATATTAAAATTTTGATTGTTTATTTTTCCATAACGTTACTTAACTATGTCTTTTTATATCTTCTTTGATTGTCTTGATATATTAAGTAAAATTCCAACACATCCTAACAGAATAATTAGTGATGTTCCTCCATAGCTTAAAAATGGTAAAGAAATTCCTGTATTTGGAATAGAATTTGTTACAACTGCTATGTTAAGAATTGCTTGTGATGAGATAAGTGTTGTAATTCCTATTGCCACCAAGCTACCAAATAAATCCGGTGCTTTTAGTGAAATTACTATTCCTCTTATAGTAAATAGTATAAATAACATTATAACAAATGCACATCCAACAAACCCTAATTCTTCTGCAAGTATTGCAAAAATAAAGTCATTATGTGCCTCAGGTATGTATAAATATTTTTGGGTACTTTTTCCAAGACCAACTCCAAATAGTCCTCCAGAACCAATAGCTATTAAGCTTTGGCTAGTTTGATATCCTATTGTACTCGAAAAAGCAAATGGATCTTTCCAAGCAGTAATTCTGTCACTTCTAAATCCAAGATTTAATTTATCTTTTATTGCTATAAATCCAAGAACTCCAGCAAGTCCTGTTCCAAATATTGTTGCAATATATTTAAGATTAATTCCAGACATTGTTATTATTACAATAGTTATCATCATCATAATAATTCCAGCACTCATGTGATTCTGAACCTTGTATAAAATTCCTATTGGAGCTAACACACATATAATTGGAACTACAATTCCAAACAAAAATGTATTTGTTTTAATTCTTTCATCAGTAAAGTAGCCCGCTAAAAAAATTATTAAGCCTATCTTTGTAAGCTCTGATGGCTGTAGTTGGATTGGTCCAATCCTAATCCAACGTCTTGCTCCTCCATTTTCAACTCCTATTTTAGGTATCAAAACTGCAAAAAGAATCAATATTGAAATTACATAAATAGCTATATAGTGTTTTTTGAATATTTTATAGTCAATTTTTGAAAGAAAAAACATTCCAATGAGTCCTAGCACAGCCGCTTCTGCCTGTCTTTTGATGTATGCATAGCTATTTCCATAATCTGCAATTGATGATGGAGCACTCGCTGATAAAACCATTACTAGTCCAGTTGCCAATAGCAGAATAACAACGATTAATAGTGGCATATCTATTGAGTTTGTAATTCTAAGTTTAGAAAGCTTTCTGCTAGTTTCATTAACAGAATGTTCTTTTTTCTTTGAAACTACTTTTGTCATTATTTATTTGTATGATATATTAATTAAATATTCATACATCTCCTTGTTTATATTTAGGTTATTAAAGTTACCTATAAACTTTAAATGCCGATGTCTTTGTTTTTGCAGCAAATTTAAATCGCCATTACTCCTATAATTGAAGCAATTAATGTGATTATACTAAATACTGAAACAACCTTGTCTTCGTTCCATCCACATAGTTCAAAATGGTGATGTATTGGAGCCATTTTGAAAAATCTTTTACCTGTTTTTTTGTAGTATAAAACTTGAATTATTACTGATAGTGCTTCTATTACAGGTATAATTGCAATTATTAAAAGCAATAACGGAATTTTTAAATATAATGCAATTCCAGCAATTGCTCCTCCAAGTAGTAGTGAACCCGTATCTCCCATAAATACATGAGCTGGGTGCAGGTTAAATAACAAAAATCCAAGTGTTGATCCTATAACAATTGAGCCAAATATTGTTGTTTCCTTTACTCCCCAAATAATTGAAATAACTGTTAAACAGGTTAAAATTATTGTTGTCACACTAGTTGATAATCCATCAATTCCATCTGTTAAATTTACCGCATTTGTTGTAGCTAATATTACTATTATTCCGAATATAATATACAGCCATGTTGGCATAGTTACATAAACATCAGCAAATGGTATGTAGATGTCCGTTCCATTTTTAAATATGAATACAAGCATACAAACATAGGCAATTGCAATCACTGTAAGGCCCGCCATTTTAGCCTTTGGACTTATTCCATCCGTATTATGAAAAACCACTTTCTTTAGGTCATCTATGAATCCAACTACTCCAAAACCTATTGTGACAAATATCATTGGAAGTAATCTCGTAGCGATTTCCGGTTCATCTGCAGAATAATCAAAATATAAAAATGCACTTAATAATAGTATTGAAACTATTAATATTATCCCTCCCATAGTGGGAGTTCCAGACTTACTCAAATGTGATTTAGGTCCATCCTCCCTTTCTGATTGACCTACTTTTAGCTTCCTTAATAAAGGTATAAATAACATAGATATTACAACTGATGTTGCAAATGATAATAGCAATATCTTTACTTGAAAACTCATTATTATCTTTTCCTCCCAATGTTATTTATTTTCTGTCATTTCATCTATGATACTTTTTATAATCACCCTTTCATCATAAGGATGTTTTACATGATTTATTTCTTGATATGTTTCATGCCCTTTTCCAGCAAGAACAATAATATCATTTTTATTTGCCATACTTATGGCTTTTTTTATTGCTTCAGTTCTGTCGACTATGCATTCATATTTTCCTTTTGTTTTTTTCATTCCTTCTTCAATTTCTCTAACAATTGATTCTGGGTCCTCAGTTCTAGGATTATCAGATGTTATTATAGTATATGAAGCAATTTTCCCAGATATTTCTCCCATCTGTGGTCTCTTTCCGTGATCTCTATCTCCGCCACATCCAAACACAGAAATTACTTTTCCTCTAGTATAGGATTTAACAGCTTGAAGAATACTTTGCAAACTTTCAGGAGAGTGAGCATAGTCAATCATTATTGTTAATCCTAATTTATTATCGACAAGTTCACTTCTTCCAGGAACCTTAACATTCTCCAAAGCTGCCTTTATACTTTCTGTTGAACAGCCAAGCCTCTCTGCAATACAAATTGCAGCCAAACTATTATAAACACTAAATCTTCCTGGTATATCTGTTTTTATTCTTTCATTTTTTCCATTTACTTTTACCCTAAAATCAACATAAGAATTAGTTATAGTAATATCTTTTGCAAGTAAGTCACATTCATTATCAATTCCATAACTTGTGAATTTGCAATTCGTGGCAATATGTGGCACTTTTATTGTGTTTAAATCATCTGCATTAATAAACCCATAAGGGCACATTGTAAATAATTTTACCTTTGAATTAAAGTAGTCCTCCATATTAGGATGTTCTTTGGGACTAATATGGTCCTCAGAAAAATTAGTAAAAATTCCATAATTAAAATCGCATCCATCAACTCTATGTAATTTTAAACTTTGTGATGAAACTTCCATAACAATAACTTTGCACTCGTCTTCAACCATTTGTGCAAAAAGTTGTTGTAGTTTTAAACTATCAGGTGTTGTTCTATCACTATCCTCCAATTTTTTATTTCCACTATAAGATGCAATCGTGCCAACAAGTCCTGTTTTAATACCCTGTTTCTCTAAAATAGCCTTAATCATAAATGTAGTTGTCGTTTTTCCTTTAGTTCCGGTAACACCAATTAATTTGACTTTTCTTGATGGATTATCGTAAAAGTTACAAGCACATTTAGCAGTTGCTATTCTTGTATCTGGTGCTGTAATTATTGTCAAGTCTTCATTTATGTATTCCTTTATTTCGTTTATTTTTTCCTCGTTTAATAGAATTATTTTTGCTCCATTGTCAATAGCGTTCTTAATGAATTTATGTCCATCAACCTCAAAACCTTCTATTGCAATAAACATATCTCCATTACCTACTTTTCTTGAATCAGTGGTAATATTTGACACCTCAGCTTCTAGATTTCCCTTAGCTCTTAACCCTTCTATTCCTTCCAAAACTTCTTTTAATTTCATAAAAATCACCTCAAATTAATAAATAAAAATTATGTTTGTTTTGGCATTTCATAATTTTTATATCGTATAAAATATAAGAAATTATTCTTCATATTTCTAAACGAATATATTATATACCTAATTATATGAAAAAAACAAGATTATATGAAAAATAATAGTCAAGTCGGTTACTAGTTAATGTTTTTTAGATAGAAATGTTAATCAAAAACTTCTAGTCTTTGTTCAAACAATTTTCCTTTCTTAGAATAAAGCAATAAGTTATTGTGTAAATTTACAATCTGCTTTGCTTTCCATAACCCTAGTCCATGATTTATTTTTTCTTTTTTTGATGTATATCCCTCTTTGAATATTTCATTAATATCCAAATCTTTGTTACAATATGAGTTTTCTACAATTATTAAGTTTCTTTTATTTAATTCATCATAATTAAATTTTATGCTTACTACTTTCTCATTGCAGAGTTTTGCCGCTTCAATTGCATTATCAATTAATATTCCTATAATTCTGCATAATTCAAAATTTTTTATATTTATACTATTTGTGTCTGTGTTTACCTCAACATAGAATTTAATATCATTTGATTTTGCCAATTTGTATTTATTATTTATTAAATTAAATAAAGCAGAATTTTTTATTAAGCTTGGATTAAGACTGTCTATACTTTTTATATATGTACATTCGCCCATTATAGAATTATACATATCTTTCAGTCCATCAATATCGTTTGTCTCAATAAAGCCTCCCATCGCTTGAATTATATTGCACAAATCGTGTTTCATTGATTTTATTTCTTCCATTTCATCTTTTAATTTTTCATTTTGGCAAATTAAGTATTGTACTTTTCTTTCTCCTTTTTTGTTTTTGACTATTAATAAAATTATTACTATCAAAAATGCTACTAAAATTGCTCCCATAAATATTTTCATTGTTTTCCCCCTTTAAAATTTGTAATGCGATTTCCATTTTATACCAGTTTGTAAAACAATGCAATATTTTTTTGGTAATTTTTAACATTTTATTTTATTGCTGTAAATAATAACTATTTTTGTCATTATTTAAGATAATCTAATGTCTCCTTTATTATAC
>CACXCH010000092.1 GCA_902766085.1 uncultured Eubacteriales bacterium | reverse complement strand
CCCTCCCGTTTTGGAACATTATTTTGACTCTGCACAGTCAAAGTAATGCTCTTTTTTAGTTAGCTAGTTATTCACGATCCTATCATTTCCTTGAAAAGGTTATGCATTTCAGAGCAGGGCTGAATTTCTAAAAAAATATTGACTTTATTTTATATTTTTTATAATAAACTCTTATGAATAGGAACTAAAAGATATGATGATGAAAATGTATAATATAACTTACAAACTTGACATTTAACATTGAAAAGTTAAAATATAAATAAATAAGTTATAAGTAAAGGAGGGAAAGTGACATGTATAAAAATGTTTTTGGTCTTCCTATTCAATTTGATGAATGGAATCATCAAGGTTCCTTACCTATTTATATTAATGCAAGTTATGAATTTAGAACTGCATATATTGGTGATAAACGATGTGTTATGCTGACCCCAACAGAAGAACTTGCAACACTCCCTGCACTCAAGAAACAAATCTTAAAAATACAGCAGATCGACAATGTTCCTGTTGTATTTGCGCTTACAAGAATTTCTAATTTTCGAAGAAAAAGTTTTATAGAAAATAACATTTCCTTTATGACTGAACATCAGATCTTTCTTCCTTTTATTGGAACAATGCTTACAAATGAAAAAGAGTCTCAAAGGATTACAGGTAAATTTGTTTTTTCTACGCAACAACTCTTTTTGTATTACTTGTATAATAACAAAAAGCGACTTTATATTTCAGAAACAAAAAAAGTGCTTCCGTTTAGTGCAATGACATTATCAAGAGCGACAAATCAATTGGAAGCTACTGATCTATTTGCGATTGCTAAAGATGGTGTTAAGAAGTTTATTGAATCAAAATACACTCCATATGATTTATTTCAAAAAATAAGAGTGTATTTGTCTAATCCTGTCCGTAAAGTGGGATATATTAATAAGAAGCAAGTTACAGAGGATATGGTTTTTGCTGGAGAAACAGCGCTTTCTGAAAAAACAATGTTAAATCCTAGTAGAGTGACTTGTTATGCGATTAGTGCAAAAAAAATTGATCAAACTTTGTTGTGCCAAGAATTAATCGATCCAAATGAACAAGTGCGACTTGAACTGTGGGCCTATGATCCCAAGCAATTTATTGATGGGCATAGTGCAGATGATATTTCTATTGTTTTATCTTTTAACGGTAGGAATGATGAAAGAATAGAAGAAGCAATAGATGAACTATTGGAAAGAAGGTTACAAAAATAATGGTTATTGGACTTGAAAAATTCAAAGAAAGATTTAAGCAATTTGGAAATCAATATGTAATTATTGGCGGTACAGCTTGTAACTTGATAATGGAGAATGAGGAACTACCTTTTCGTGCTACAAAAGATATTGATATTGTGCTTATAGTTGAAGTACTAACAGTAGAGTTTGGACGACAGTTTTGGGATTATATCAAAGAAGCACAATATAAACATTTAAATAAAAGTACTGGAAATTCACAATTTTATCGCTTTACGTCGCCCAAAAGCAAAGAATTCCCTTATATGTTAGAGATTTTTTCAAGAAATCCTAATTTTATTAAATTGGAAGACGATGCAGTTCTTACACCACTCCCAATTGATGATGAAATATCAAGTTTATCAGCTATTCTTTTAAATGAGACATATTATGAATTATTAAAAAACGGGGTGATAATTGTTGATGATATTCCTGTATTAAAACCAACATGTTTGATACCTTTTAAGGCAAAAGCATGGTCAGATTTAAAAGAACGAAAAAGAAATGGGGAACATGTTGATAGCAAAAATATAAAGAAGCATAAAAATGATGTATTTCGTTTGGCTCAGTTGATTAGTGGTGATACAAGACAGGAACTTGGTCCAGAAATAGAAGAAGATATGAATAAATTTTTAGTGGAAATGGAGAACGAAGCAGTTGATTTAAAAGCCCTAGGCATAAAAGGTGTGGATAAGCAAACGATTATAAATATTTTGTATCAATGTTATGGGTTAAAGGCTAATTTATAATAAATAGTGCATGGTGCTCTAACTTTAGAGGAAACTGATGAAATCATTTTGCACTTTATGTACCATGTAGTTCACAGAGGCCCATGCTTCAGACATAGTGCAGTAGGAATTTATTACTTTACGCAATAATGTAAATATGAAACCATTTCATTAACAAATCACTGATTTGTCTTGTCAAATGTTTTAATTTGAATATACTGGAGTGTATTCAAAGGAGGCAGAACTATGGATAAACCGACATTGAATGAAAGAACACAAGCAAATCTAGATCGTATCGCTGCATCTTT